>NZ_NWSZ01000046.1:0-30859 GCF_002531885.1 Rhizobium sp. L9
TCGGTTCAGTACCTCGATCCGGAAGACGCTGACGACTCCACGACGGGCTACTTCCGCCTGCAGCGTTCGTTCTAATCTGGTCTGACTTCGGTCGATCAGGAAAGCCCGGCTCTCGAGCCGGGCTTTTTGCTTTGTGCAGGGTAGTGTTTGAATCTCTCAGCTGTCGGAAGCGAGACGATCGCACGATCGCGGAGCCCGCCACGCCGCGGTGGCTGGCGACAGATCGCCTCAGGCATAGGCAAAGGCCCTGGTTACATTCACCGCCGGGACATTTCGTGCCATGACTTTCAGATCCTCGCGGACCATCTCCGTAACCAGCTGATCAAGGCTGGTCTCGTGTTTCCAGCCAAGCTTCGTATGCGCCTTCGTCGGATCACCGATCAGAAGGTCAACTTCAGTCGGGCGGAAATAAGCCGGATCAATTTCCACCACACACCGACCGGATGACTTGTCATACCCCTTTTCCTCAACCCCGGTCCCACGCCAATCAATCGGCATGCCCACCTTGGCAAAGGCCTTGTCGACAAAGGCACGGACCGAGTGCGTTTCACCGGTCGCAAGGACATAATCCTCCGGTTCGTCCTGCTGCAGCATCAGCCACATCCCGCGGACATATTCGCGCGCATGGCCCCAGTCGCGCTGCGCATCCAGATTGCCGAGATAGAGCCTCTCCTGCAGTCCAAGATGAATCGCAGCCGCCGCCCGGGTGATTTTACGGGTCACGAAGGTCTCGCCGCGGATCGGACTTTCATGATTGAACAAGATACCGTTCGAGGCGTGCATGCCATATGCCTCGCGATAATTGACCACGATCCAATAGGCGTAGAGCTTGGCCGCTGCGTAGGGTGATCGAGGGTAGAAAGGCGTCGTTTCGCTTTGCGGGACTTCCTGAACTTTGCCGTAGAGTTCCGAGGTGGACGCTTGATAGAAGCGTGTCTTCCTGCTCAGTCCCAGGAGGCGAATTGCTTCAAGCAGCCGAAGTGTGCCGGTTCCATCCGCGTTGGCCGTATATTCCGGCGTCTCGAAGGAGACTTGCACGTGGCTCTGTGCTGCGAGATTATAGATCTCATCCGGCTGCGTTTCCTGAACGACACGGATGAGGTTCGTTGAATCGGTCATATCGCCGAAATGCAAGATGAACCGGGGATTCTCGACATGCGGATCCTCGTATAGATGCTCGATGCGGCTGGTGTTGAAGGACGATGAGCGTCGCTTGAGGCCGTGAACAATATAGCCCTTCTCCAAGAGAAACTCGGCCAAATATGCACCGTCCTGACCTGTTATACCCGTAATCAGCGCAACCTTGTTTTTATTCTTCACTACGGTCTCCGTAATTTGTTTCGGCGGAATCAGGTGTGAATGCTGTCCAGGTTCAGGTGAATTCGTGGTATTTCCTCAATGATTTCACAAACAATTCTGAATCGCTGAAGTTATACATGGCGTGTTGTTTCGGATTGACGTTGTTTATGGCAACGCAAAGCTCTGCGTTGCGTGCAGTCCTCAGCTGATGTAAGCAAAATTCGACGGCGCGACGGCTGGTCTTACCCCATTTAACCACCACGAGCGTTCGTTCTGCTAATGCCGTCAGATGCATCGTATCAGCCGAGGCGAGCACGGGTGCGCTGTCGAAGATGACGACTTGGCCCAGCGAGGCGGCCATCGAGATGATGTCAGCCGCATCCGTCATGCGGGCGCGCCGATGGAGAGTGGCATTGCCGGCCGGAATGAAGTCGATGCCGCTCGGATGGTGATCGATGATGTCCCGGATTCCAGCCTGTCCACACAGGAATTCGTTCAATCCCTGCTGTAGCTCTGACTTGAAAAACGAGTCGAGATTTCCGTGTCTGAGGTCGCCATCAACAAGCAGCACCGGACTCCCGTTGGCGGCGAGATCGATTGCCAGTGATCTGGCGACAAGCGACTTGCCCTCTCCGCTGTGAGCCGACGTCACGACAATACTGTTAGGCAGCTTTCCGCCGTTGGACTGTTTAAGCGAAGTTATGACGGAGCGAATTGCTTCGTCAAACATCCCGTCTTGAATGTACCCAAAGAGCAGAGATGGATCCCCCCGGTCCTTCCGTTTCAGGCGCGGGATGAATCCGGCCGGCGCAACGCGAGGCATTCCGGCCATCTGATCGAAGCTGCGGACCGAGTTATCCAGCATCTCGACCACGAAAGCGGCTGTTACCGCGATCGATATCGAAGCCAGGAGGGCGCCGACCAGATAGAAAAGTCGTCCGCGCCCCTGCGGCGCCAGCGGCACTGCTGCCGGTGACAGAACTTCCAGTTCCGCTCCCGGCAGCATGGCTTGCGCAGCCAAGCCGCGGCGCTGCTCCTCGAGCTTATCGAGCGCGGTCTGCTCCTTGTCAGCCATGCGCTGCAGTCGCGCCAGCTCCGTTTGCGCCAGGGCAGAGCGAGCGCGTTTCTCATGAGCAGCCGCCAAGGCCGACCGGACCGCGTCGCCTTCATGATCGAGCGCTGCAAGCTTGGAGCGGATGGATTGAAGGTATCGCTCGGCGGCAAGCTTGAGATCGCTGCGGGATTTGAGAATCTTCGCCCGCATATCGATCACGGCTTGGGCCGTGTTGCCATATGTCTCGAGAAGGCGTTCGAGATCTTGCTCCTGCGCACGAAGCTCCCGCTGCGTTGCGCCAATGTTGTCGGGAATAACCATATTCTGCAGGGCAAACGAGAGGTCGTCGGCCGCTTCCAGTGCAGCTATCGTTGATCTTGCTTCAGTGCGGCTTTGTTCGATTTTCGTTTGCCGCTCGCCCAGCTCCATTATCGACTTGATCTGTTCAACCTGATCATTGTCATTCGAAACGACGTCCATCGTTTTCTGATACGCGTCGGCGGCATCGCGTGCTGCTGCAGCGCGCTCCTTCTGTTCGGCGATACGCTGCAGAAGCCATTCTTCTGCCGCGTCCAGGCGCCCCCGCAGACCGTCCTTCCGCTCTTCGAGATAGATGCTGATGAGTCGGTTCGGGACCGAGGCCGCCAGTTGGGGGTCGCTCGCATCGAATCCGATCTGAATAACGTCACCCTGGCCATCGCGCCATACGCGCAATGCCTTGTAGTATTTCGGGATGATCGGCTCGATGCTGTTTTGTATCGGCCGGGATTGTTTTTCATTGTCAACCAGACCGCGCAGCATTCCTTGGATCCTGTCGATAAACGACCTCTCCCGCAGCGCCGGATTGAATTCGGCCCACTGATCGAGACGCACGTCGCGGATTACCCGCTCTGCAATGCTTCTCGAAAGAAGCCGTTCGGTCTCCGATGTGGCGTCCAGCGGATCGTTGCGGCCGGATTCCTCCGGGCCGAGTTTCGTCGCCAGAGGCGTGTGGATAATCAGCCGGGACTCGGCATGAAAACTCGGCTTCAATCCCGAAACCATCATTGCGGCGATCGCCATAAACAGCGTGATGATAGCCACGATCATCACCATCCTTCGCCGGATAAGACGCAAGCCCGAAGTGAGGTCAAAGTCGTCCGACCTGGTTTCTACCTGAAACCGGGGATCGTAGCGCATCGACGAGAGCGAGGTGTTGCGGTCTGGCGGGATAGTTGAAATGGTCATCGTTCACCAACCGACGTTTGAGGTTGCGCGGAGACGGCGTCGTAGAGTTTTTCCAGCGATCGCATGTAGGCCTTCATACTGAACTGATTGAGATAATGAGCTCGGGCCTTGGCCGAGAGGCGGTTGCGGATTTCCGGATCGCTGACGAGTTTGGCCAGCGCCGCAGCCAGGGCATCCTTGTCTCCGACAGGCACGAAGACACCCGTTTCACCGTCGGAGATGACCTCGCCATGCGCGCCGACGCGCGTAGTAACGACCGCAAGCCCGTGGGCGAGCCCTTCGACCACAGCCATTGCCAAGCCCTCGGCATGCGAAGGTAGGACCAGGATATCTGCCCGGGCACACAAGGCTTGCGCCTCGTCGGCGCCGAGCCAGCCCGGCATTTTTACCAGATCTGAAAGGCCCAGGGCTGCGGCTTGGCGTCGGTAGTCTTCCACAGGTCCGTCGCCTGCCAGCACGGCCCGCCACTGGAGCGCCTTCATAATCGGATGACTTAAGGCAAGCAGAAGCTCCCCAACGCCCTTGCGTTCGCTCAGTCGGCCGAGAAAGACGATCAAGGGCATCTTGCCGACGTGAACACTGCGCGCCCCGGGGTCGGGAACACAATTGCGGATGACGGCCACGCGGCGCTCGTCCACGCCCAGAAGCGTCGTTAGCGTCATACGGTCGCGCTGCCCCAGCGCTACGACCTGGTCGGCATGTTGGAACATCCGGCGTATGAGCATTTGTTGCCGTGGCGAGCGTGCGGCAAAGTCACTCGCATAGTCGTAATCGTGCAGGTGTAATATGTGAGAGCACCCGAGGAAACGGGCAGCCTCGGTAAGGATCAGTTTTCTTGCGGTGCTGCCGCGACCGGCGATATGGATATGGTGAATGCGTGCCGGAGCAATTATCCGATCCTTGGCCATCATCAAGATGGCGCCGAGCAGGCGCATCGGCGACGTAACCAAGGACCAGCGAGGCCCTCTGGTGTCGGTGACGACGTGCTTTTCGCCTGCCTCCTTCGCCGTGCGTGATATATAGCCGACCAGCCTGCCAATTCCGCCGCCGTTCTCGCAACCACCCGGGACATAGTGGCGCACGGTTGCTGCGGCATTCCGCACCGCTGTCCGATTCCCCTCCGTGAGCGTCGTCATTCGCATGCTCCGACCACCTCACGATAAACGGCCGCAGCCTGCGCCCCGACCTGTTCAGGCGAATTCGGACCTCTGGCCCAGGCGAGCGCGCTGGTTCCGAAGCTGCTTCTCAGTTCGTTGTTATCAGCCAGTGTTCGGATGGCGCTGGCGAGCTGTTCGACGTCCCCTGGCCGAACCACCATTCCCAGTCCGTTCGGCAGAACGGTGGCGCGCAATTCGCCGACATCGGTCACAATGACCGGTTTGCCAAATGCCGCGGCAAGGTTGAGTACACCGCTCTGCGAGGCTTCCGTGTAGGGAAGAACAACGATATCGGCATCCAGAAAAAGCTGGGCGACCTCCATATCCTCGATAAAGTGGTTGCGAATATCATAGCGGCCGGCTTCGCCCATAAGAGGCTGGAAGATCCAGGGATCATCGCCGCGGCCGGCGACCGTGATCCGCAGATTGGGGAGCTGGTCCTTCAGCATCGCCTCGGCACGGATCAGTTGCTCCAACCCCTTATAAGCAAAAATCCGCCCGAAAAGCAGGACGCGCAAGGTTCCATCTGCGTGGCGCCGCGTCATCTTGTGCTGTCGAGCAAGTTCCGCGTAGCGATGAATGGCCGGATGCGACAGGACATGGACGCACTCGGGCGATTTTGAATATCGCTCGAGAACCATTCGTTTCAGCCCCTCGCCATGGACGACGACATGGCCCGATTGCCGCACGATCAATCGCGGAGCCCAGGCCGGCAGCGTTCGGGTGTCGGAATCTCCGGGATGCACGTCAACATCATGGACGGTCGTCACGAGCGGGATCGGCCGCCAGAATGGCGCAGCAAAGTTCAGCCAGAGCGTGGAATTGCTCAGAAGGTGAATGACATTCGGCCGCTCGTGCCGGATGAGACGCGTGAGTTGGTGTAGGAACCAGGGATTGGAGAGCGATCGGTGCCGTGGCCAGTCCAAAAGGTGCAGATCGACCGCCGGGTCGAAAGAGGAGACAAGGTTGGCGTAGCGCCGACGCGGGACTGCGAGCACGACCTGCAGGTGTTGCGCAACACCGCTTGCGAAGGAGATGGTGTAGTCTTCGAGTTCGGAAACCAGCATCAGCGCCTTCATCGTGCCGACTCCGACAAGCTAACCGCCTGACCGCGTCGAGGAAGGTCGCGGGCTGTCCGCAATGCCTCGCGCATACGCCTCAGCAAGTTTGGTTCTCCGGCGAAAAAAAGACCTTCCGCGGCAAGTCTGAACCGGGTGCGTGCATCTGCGCCCTCCAGCCTGGCTGAGGCGACCCGATACGGAAAGTGATCGGTCAGACGCAGCCTTCCGGCTAAACCATGCGCGGAAAGAAACTGGTTCGTCGCGTCAACGACAGTCCGCCAATGGGCCATCCGCTTTCGCAGCATGGCGGCGTCATCGACTGGCCGATACCAGTTATTGTTGTGAATCCGGTAGAATCCGAGTGAATCCGACAGGGCGACAACATCCCCCAGAAATGGGTAGAGGCCCGTGAGCCAGGCATCGGCGGAAATGTGGAACTGCTCGGGAATATCTCCTGCCGCATCCCAGGCGCTGCGTCTTACAGCGATGGCTGACGTCAGTGGGAAGGGCCACCAGCCAGCCGATCTCGCAAGCCGCGACGACAAATCTCCCGAACACAAGGTCCGAGGAATTGGCTTGAAAACTATTGAGCCATCGGTCTGCGTTGGCTGAAGTCGGTGATAAACAAGCGATGCATGAGGATTCGACTGGAAAGCAGCGGCTGTTGCCGACAGCTTGCCAGGCGCCCACCAGTCATCGGCATCGAGAAAACAGAGGATGTCGCCACTGCTTGCTTTCACAGCGGCATTAATGGCGGCGGCCTGTCCCTGGTTCTCCTGGAAGAGCACCTTCACCTGCTTCTCATAACCTTCGAGAACCGAGCGCGAGTGATCGCTCGAGCCGTCATCGACGACGATGATCTCGGCATCAGACGCTCTTTGGCGCAAGGCGCTGTCGATCGCCCGAGGAAGAAAACAACCATAGTTGTAGTTGTTGATGAGGACGCTGATCGTCGGTCGCTCCATGACACCCCCTCTCAAGCGCGTTGCTGCGCGACACATCGGTACGCCGGAGCTGCGAATGCTCGTTCGTTCGGCAACGCGAATTGATGGAAAGAAATGAGAGGCGGACAGGGATCATTCTGCGCGATCAGGCCTTCGCCCTGAGCTCGTAGGATCACCACCGCAACGCGTGACGCTTCCGTTATAGTGCATACGAAACCAGGACCATGACGCAGAACCATAAGAATCCCAACCCTTCCAAGCGTCACCTGCCAACAGCCAGCTGCGCCAGAATTATTGCCTCGCTTCACCACCAACTGCAGCTCAGCGCGATCTTCGCGGTATGTTTTCATAGCCAAGCTACCGGCGATTGGTCACGGGTGACATCTGCTCTTATGGGCAATGCCGTTGGTCCAAGCACCAACTTTTGGGGGAGGGATAGGCCGTGAGCTTTAACCCAACCAACGTCCTTGGACGGTGGGTATGCGCGTTAGGCTTAGCTGCGCCTTCGTTTGCGTCAGTTGACTGGGGAGGTGGCGGGATGTTCGTTGGTAAGCAGCGCAGCTGTGAAAGGGGACCCATGTCTTTCCAAATTGCCGCGATCAAAAGCCTCTCATCTGTCCAGGCAAATCGGGACCGATAATGAGAGCCGATACGCTTAGAGCCGCGAATGGGCCGACCGTCAGTTGGCGAGCGATAGAGTGCTGGGGCGCGGGCTTCTGCCTTTTCCTTCAGACGGGCGCCCTTTTCCCGCTCATGCTGGCGGACGCCGACGGATCCCTTGGCGATCACGCCAGGTCTATATTGCGTCTGCTTTGTCTACCCGTATACGGCTTTACATTGTTGATGCTGGTACGGAATTTTCCGCACTTTCTAACGGCGCTCAAGCGAAATTGGTTTGTCCCCCTGATAGTCGCCATGCCGTTTGTGTCCGTCTTCTGGTCGGTGGGCCCATCAACGACATTCAGGCGCGCTATCGGCCTGCTCTTTACGGTGCTTCTGGCTTACGTGCTGGCGATACGCTTCACACCACGGCAGTTGCTTCTGCTGGCATTTGCCACCTTCGGAACATGCATAGTCCTCAGCCTGCTGGTCTTCGTGGCGTCGCCGGGTCTCGCTCGCATGCCGATGGACGGCGCCGTGCGTGGCATATTCATCCATAAGAACAGTCTCGGTTGGTATGCCGCGATGATGATACTGGTGTCAACGGCCGTTTTAATGGACGGTAGCCGGGGTTTACGGCGAACCGCTTTGCTTTTCTTGATCGCGGCTGGGGCCTGTCTCATGGGCTCCGGATCGATGACCGCGATCATTGCGACGGTATCGGCCTATTGCTTGATCGGGTTCTATTCCCTGTTGCGGCGGATCGGTGGCATCAGCCGCATCGTCCTCATCCTGTTTTTTGTCCAAATGTTCATGGGGCTCCTCCTTTTGCTTCACGAATTCCTGGTTCCATTCCTGGAGGCGCTTGGCAAGGATGCCACTTTGACGGGCCGAGTGCCCTTGTGGGAACTGGTCGATGGTCAGATTGCCGATCATCTGCTGCTCGGCTTCGGCTACCAGGCCTTTTGGACAGAGGCGAACCCCGAGGCCTGGATTATCTGGTCGAAGATCCAATGGATGGCTCCCCACGCCCATAGCGGATTCCGCGATACACTGCTGAACTTCGGAATAAGCGGAATGATTTTGTTCACTCTGATGCTTCTACAGGCATTGCGCCAAGGGGCGATCCTCCAATGCCGGGACCCGCACTATTGCTGGCTCTGGCTGAATGTCTTCACAGTCGTCATTTTGGTGATGAACATGACCGAGACCATCTTCCTGATCCAGAATGACGCGATTTTCGTTCTGTTTATGTCGGGCATCATCATGTTCTCTCTATACGAGCCCGTGGTTTCAACGAGTCCCGGCCAGAAAATGCGGGCATCGGCGCGCAGAAAAACGGCGGAGCTGCAGACTTGAGGCTGCATTTTGCACCGATCTTGAGCATTCTGTTTGCGACGCTCTTTCCGCAGCCGAGCAACCTGGCCTCAGTGACCTCGGACGCAGATGCGCCCGATAAGCTGCAGACGGCGCTTAGGGAAGCGACTTGCGCGGAGGCGTCGCCGGCGACCTTTTCCGACAGGCTGAAGGGGACTTCACTGAGCAATGTACCAACGGGCACATCTGCGGCCCGGGCGGTATTCTATGTTTCTCCTGATGGCAAGGACGGTTGGAGTGGGCGTCTTCCCAAACCCAATCCTCAGCATACCGACGGTCCTTTTGTCAGTATCGAGAGAGCTCAGGATGCTGCGCGTAAGAAGGGCGGCCAAAACACGATCGCGTTGGGCGGCGGGGACTATTATCTCTCTGAACCGATAGTCTTCGACGCGCGCGACGCGGGCCTGGTCATCACGGCGAGGTGCAACGAAGCGCCGGTTCTGCACGGCGGCCCGCTTATACGCAATTGGACGGCACAGACCGATGGCCGCTGGACGGCATCACTGAAGCTGCCTCCAGGCAGGGCCGTGGGCGACCTTTTCGTCAAGGGCGCGCTGCAGACGCAGGCACGCTTTCCCAACGCCCCGTTTGATGGAGATCCGCGCAAAGGATGGCTTTTTGCGGCCAAGTGCACAGAGGATGACGACATATGGCATGGCAATACGCGCTTTTGCTTCCATGCCGGCGATCTTCCGATCTCGAAAAATACGGCGGGGCTTGTCGCCCATATTGTCGGTGGTTTTAGCCCCGGTAGCCAATGGGGCAGTGACACCCTCCCGGTAGTTTCAATCGACACCGGCAACCGGACCATCAGCACCAGAGGCACTGCCTACTTCTTCACCGCGGAAGGCAGCCGCTATTTCCTGGCGGGGGCGGCGGCCCTGCTCGATGCTGCTGGCGAGTGGTGGTATGACCGCGCCAAGGAGCAACTCGTCTATATTCCGACCGATGGATTGCCAATCAGCTCTACGGCTGTGGCCGGCATCCTGCCGACATTCTTCAGGCTTGATGGAGCCGATGGAATGGTTGTATCCGGGCTCCAGTTCAGGGATGGGGATCCGCGCGGCAGCGGCAAGTTCGGTACCGACACCAGGAGCTTCGGTGCCATACGGCTCGACCGGGCGGACGGCGTCCGGCTGCTCGGCAATTCCATCGACAATGTCGGCGTAGGCATCCACGTTTCCGAGAGCAAAGATGTCCTGATTGCCGGCAACGTGATTGCGGATGTGGCCGGCAACGGGATTTATGTCGGCACGACCTATGGCACCTTCCTCAAATCGCACGGTGCGACCATCCTGTCGAACCACATCCATGACATCGGCAGGGTCTATTTCGAAACGGCCGGGATATGGTTCCAGGCTGCCGACAATGTCAGGATTGCTCATAATCTCATCGAAAACGCAGCCCAGTTCGGTATCGCCGGTGGCTCGCTATGGGGAGATCAGGACGCAGTTCATGACGCGATCATCGAACACAACGTGGTCCGCAACGCCAATCAGCAAACGGCAGACGGCGGCGCCATCAAGATGATGGGTGAACAGACCGACCCTTTGAACAGCAGCATTCGCTACAATCTCGTCACCGGAACAGGTCAGCTTATGAACAGGGTCGATGGGACATTCTGGCCCCCTGGATATGAAAATACCAGTGAATGGCCTTCTCCTATCAGTTGGGCGATCTATACCGACGGCAAGGCCAGTGGAGTGCGCATCGAAGGAAATACGCTTTCGGATAATATATCGGCGATCGGCATAAACGGCGGCTGGAGCAACCTGGTGACGGGGAACATCATTACCGGCGGATCTGGGGCTGCCTTTCGCGTCGATGACGGTACGGGCCGGGGGTGGCATCCGCCTTGGGCCGGCCCCAATCGCATCGAGGATAATATCGTGTCGGTCGACAGCGGCAATGGGTTGGCGGCATACATTTACGTGCCTGACCACAAGCTTGGATCGGTGCAATTCGCGCGTAATCGCTACAACGGCAATCTGAACGACAAGAGCTTCAGGATACACCCGGAGATCATGCCTTCGGGAGAGTTTGGCAGTCTAAGCGATCTTCAGAAGGCTGGGATCGACGTAGGCAGCGTAGCGTCGCACTCCAATTGACAAGAACGGCAACGTGACGGGCTATATCGCTGCTGGCGGGAGTATTGCGCTCCACACGAAGCTCAGACCACTCGCCGGCGGTTGCTCGGCGCAATAGCGCCCCGATCGTGACGCGAAAATGACTACTGCCGGCAAGAGCTATGACGTCATGGCTTCGGCGAGCGTGCCCAGAGCGAAAATTCCAACGGATCCTGCGCCACGACGAAGCCTGCGCCGACGCAGGTGCGCGCATCAAGTTCCCGGCGCGGAAGCCTGCTAGGGTTGGTTTGTCGGGCAGTTCTGACGGTTCGTCAGCCCAGTCATCTCGCCTGTTGGGTTAATCATCTCTCCCCCGCTTTATTCGCGCGCAGGTCCGCCCAGGCTTGGCGCGAGAGTGACTATCTTCTACGGCCTTGTGAAGGTCAAACCGCTCTTTCGGGGTCGCACTCATCAAAAAGAGCAACGCGGCAAGCCGTGGGGTACGCCGCCTTACTTCGAATATTGTAACTTATCTCGGCTGAAGGCGTAGGAATATGAAGTGTCTTCTACGTCCAATAGTTGGAACTGAAAGTATGGAGACAATCGCTCTGCCGGCATATTCTGATGACAGTTTAAATCGCGAAAGCGTAGGTCATGGGAAAGCAACCGACAGACAGAAGCCAAACTTCAGTTCTTAAACAAAAGGACTCCCTGGAATGGACTAATGTTCTTGGTGTTCGCATTTCGGCAGTTAATCTTAAAAGCGCGACCGGTTTTATTCAAAAAGGGATTGAAGACGGCAGGAGGGAATATGTGTGTGTTCGCGACGCACACGGTGTCGTCCGATGTCAAGATGACCCAGAGCTCCGGTCGATACATAACCGGGCATTCCTCGTGACCCCCGACGGCATGCCGTTGGTATGGGCGTTGAAGCGTGCTGGCCATGTGGACAGCGACAGGGTGTACGGACCTGATCTGATGTTGTCTGTTTTCGAGGCCGGTACATCGAAGGGAATACGCCACTTCCTTTATGGCGCAACGCCCGAGACGCTGCAGCACTTGCAGGCGCAGCTTCTCGCGAAATTCCCGGAAGCTGAGATAGCCGGCTCCTATGCACCGCCCTTTCATAAACTGTCACCGCAAGAGGAAGCCGATGTTGCGAACCGGCTCAATCGATCCGGCGCCGATATCATCTGGGTGGGGCTGAGCAGCCCCAAGCAGGAACTCTGGATGGCGCGCATGCGTGACCGTCTGGATGCATCGATGCTTATCGGCGTCGGAGCTGCATTCGATTTTCACGCCGGCCTCAAGCGGCAAGCTCCAAGGTTCATTCAAAGAAGCGGCTTCGAATGGGCCTTTCGTCTTTTGTGCGAGCCGCGACGGCTGTGGCGGCGGTATGCCCTCGTCGTGCCGACCTTCATCTCACTGACAGCATTCCAGAGACTGGGGCTTCGGAAGTTTCCGATCGAAGACGAGGTTTTTGGATCGAGTGCGCCAAAAGCAACAGCCGTAAAGGTGTGAAGCGATCATGTCCCTATTTGCGCCGTCAGCAATCACGTCCGACCTGCGGAAGACGAAACCTTTCGTGGCAAACCCCACACCGACCGCCGAATTCAGCAAGCGGGCAGAGCTGAAAATACCGGTTCCATTCAGGCGCAGGTTGCCTCGGCTCGCTACGTCGTCATTTCTGATTGCCGGCGACATCGCAAGCTACCTGATAGCCTATCTTCTTCTCCTGCCGTTCCTTTCGAACTCTTCGGAGAACATGGTGCTGGAGCGCGCTTTCGCCGTCGCAGCGCTGGCAGCAATCGTTCTTTATGCATCGAACGCGCTCTATCCCGGATATCGGCTTCACGACCACGAACATCTGCGCCGCCGCACGACAGCGTCCTTCAAGGTGGTGGTCATCGCAGCGCTTGGGGCGATCCTTCTGCCGGAAGGACTAGGAGTGCTGCTTCCAATCATCGCCTTCATGGGCCTCGGATTGGTTGTTCAACCTCTTATGCGTGTGGCCGCACGAGGACTGTCCTGGAGGCTTGGTATCTGGGGTGAGCGGGCAGTGATCGTCGGTGCCCGCAATCGCATCCCTGCGCTTGTGGCGTATTTCTCAGAGCATTGGCACTATGGCATTCGGCCGGAATTCTCTTCTCCCGATACCTCGGAAGTATCACCCGACGGCGGGCCGTCAATTGCCTTGATCGCTGACGATACGGGCTCATTTGTCGCCGACTTGGCAACGATGCGTCGCCAGTTCGCCGAAGTCATCCTCCTCTCCGACACGCCGAACTTCAAGATAACCGGTTTGCGACCGGCTGACGTCGGCGGAGAGATCGGTGTTCGCTTGGCCGTCGGTGGGAGATCGGCAAGCTCGAACCTGGTTCGTCGAGTCCTCGATCTCGTGATCGCTATCCCGGCAGCGCTGGTGCTGATGCCCTGCATTCTGGTTGCCGCCGCCGCGATCTATGCAATCGATCCGGGTCCCGTCTTCTTCAGACATGCCAGGGAAGGCTTGTCCGGCAAACCGGTGCGCGTCCTGAAACTGAGAACGATGTACAGAGATGCGGAACAGCGCCTCGAAACATTGTTCCGGGACAATCCGGACATACAAGCCGAGTGGTCGAACCACTTCAAGCTTCGGCAGGATCCGCGCATCCTGCCGGTGATCGGTCATGTCCTTCGCTCATCGAGTTTCGACGAACTCCCGCAGCTGGTGAACATCATTGCAGGAGAGATGTCCTTCGTGGGACCGCGTCCCTTCCCGGAATATCACCTTTCGGCGATGGACAGCGAGTTTCGCGCCAAGCGGCGCTCGGTAACGCCGGGGCTGACGGGGCTTTGGCAGATATCCGAACGAAGCAATGCGGATATCGAACTGCAGCAGCAACTGGACGAGTTCTACATCGACAATCGATCCTTGTGGTTCGATTGGCACATCCTTCTCAGCACAATTCCTGCGGTCCTGAAAGGCAAGGGAGCCTGCTGACATGTTCTCCATCCCGGTGGGCAAACATTAACAACGGAGCAAATCAATGCACGGACAGAAGCGAATTATGGTTACCGGCGGCACCGGATTTCTGGGATCATTCCTTTGCGAAAGGCTTTTGCGAGAGGGCAATGACGTTCTCTGCGTGGACAATTTCTATACCGGCTCGCGCGATAACGTACTGCACCTTCTTGACGATCCTCGTTTTGAAATACTCCGCCACGACATCACATTCCCGCTTTATGTGGAGGTCGATGAGATCTATAACCTCGCCTGCCCAGCATCTCCGGTCCACTACCAGCACGATCCCGTGCAGACCGTGAAGACCAATGTGCATGGGGCGATCAATATGCTCGGCCTGGCCAAGCGCACCAAGGCAAAGATCTTCCAGGCATCGACAAGCGAGGTCTATGGCGATCCGGCAGTCCATCCGCAGCCCGAGGAGTATCGCGGCAGCGTCAGCCCCATAGGCCCGCGGGCATGCTATGACGAAGGCAAGCGCTGCGCCGAGACGCTGTTCTTCGACTATCACCGTCAATATGGCGTGGAAATCCGGGTGGCGCGGATATTTAATACCTACGGTCCGCGAATGCAGACAAATGACGGCCGTGTCGTCTCCAATTTCATTGTTCAGGCGCTTCGCAACGAGCCGATTACAATCTTCGGCGACGGCAGGCAGACACGGTCGTTCTGCTACGTGGACGACCTGATCGACGGTTTCATCCGATTGATGGCGGCGCCCGCCGGGGTTACAGGACCGATCAATCTCGGCAATCCAGGAGAATTCCAGGTTCGGGAATTGGCAGAAATGGTGGTGGAAATGACCGGATCGAAGTCGGGCATCGTCTTCAAGCCTCTGCCGATTGACGATCCGACACAACGCAAGCCCGACATCAGCCGCGCAACGCAACAACTGGGCTGGCAGCCGAAGGTGAACCTTCGTGAGGGGCTTGAGAGAACAATCGCTTATTTTGAGTGGAAGCTTTCCGGCGGAGTAAACAACAGGTTCAACATCAAGTCCCGGCAAGTGCCCTATCCGCATCTGGCCTCTGCGAGCGTCGAAGTCAATGCTCCCGAAGCCATTCGATAGGGACATGAGCAGCAAGGCCGATCATCGGAAACCGCGGCTCGTTTTCTTTCAATGGGACCATCAGCCCAATGCGAACGCGGCCGGTTACCTGCTGCTGCACATGCAGCAGCAGGTCAAATGCCTCGCCACACATTTCGATGTCTTCGTCGTTAACCGCGACTGCGATTATGCCGAGATCTGCGACAGATACCAACCGGATCTGACGTTGTTTGAAAGCGGTTACCGATCGCATGGCTCACGTCGGATAAAAATCAGCAACACCAATACCCATCTCGCCGTTCCGAAACTTGGTCTTCATAACGCAGATGCATGGTGCGATCGACGCGCCGGCTTCCTTTCCGACATGGAGCAGTGGGGCATCGAGACGTATTTCGCGATCGCAACCATGGCGCCGGAGTATATGCCGGCGGTGAGGGAGAATCTGTTCGTCTGGCCAAATTTCATCGATCCCGAGGTCTATCACGACTACGGGCAGCTAAAGGTCATCCCGGTCACGCTCACGGGTCAGGCCTATGGCCTTTATCCCTGGCGACAGACAGTTTTTCCGATGATCCGCGACCGGTATCCCTGTCTGGTCTCGCCGCAACACGCCTATGAGAGCAAGCTGGCTGCCCAGCTCCTCTCTGGAGAAGCTTATGCGCGGGCGCTCAACGCGAGCTTTGTCGTCCCCACCTGCGGCACCATGGGCGGCGAGGTCGTACGCAAGCATTTTGAGATCCCCGGAGCAAAGGCCTGTCTCGCGACGGAGCGTACGGCAGCAGTGGAGGCAGCCGGCTTTGTCGACATGGAGAACTGCCTCTTTGTTGACGGCCGCAACGTGGTCGAGCGACTGGATTATCTTTTTGCCCATCCCGACGAAATAAGACGCATCACAACAGCCGGTTTCAACTTGATCCATTCACGTCATACGTTGAGCCACAGGCCGCAAATATATCAGTGGTTCATGCTGAACAGAGGCCTGCAATTCGGCGAAAAGATCATCCAGTCCGGCCCGTTCGGCGATCTTACAAAGGTCAGGCGTATCTCAAAGCAAGAGAGCGTCCATATCGTCGGGCAAGCAAGCGATCGTGTCTTGCTGAAGCAGGGGGACCTGCTTCTCCAACAGGGTAGGGTGGAGGAGGCCAAGCACTGCTACCTCAGCTGCCTCGACTATGTATCTTACCTGCCCGAAGCGAAATTGCGCCTTGCCGTCTGCGCATTGCAGGAGGGTGACGCCGATCGCGCTTATGACCTTCTGGTGGACCTTATCAAGGTGACCACCATCGAATATGGGGCACGCGATCCGGATCCGGTCGAGTGGGCCTACTTCCTTCTTGCTTTGATCTGCAGAGGCCAGTTTGAGCGGGCGCGGAGGCTGAAAAACTTCTATCCTTCTCTGTCGCATGACGAGTTCAGACGCGCGCGCCTCGTGATCGCTGAACTCGCTCGCTCAGCCGATGGGGTCGTCTCAGGACGGCATGGCATTGATCGGAAAAGCATTCATCAGCTTCCTGATCGAACCGATTCCGAGTGGCTTGCTTGGTTCGCCGATACTCTTGAACAGTGCCGGCAGCCAGATTTTGCAAGCGTTGTTCGTCAGGTTCGGGCTGGCGCAAGCGGTGGTGAGAAAGTAGCACCGCCACAGTTCAAACCTGATGCTGGTTGGCGCCTGCGAGTCTATTCGGGCATAGATGGCCTAATGATCAAGCTGCGCCTGAATGGGTTGAGGCCGAATGTGCCGCCTCTGCCGGAGTTCCGATATTTTTGGCATCTTGCGCGGCGTCTGGTCCCCCATTCGCAGAAAGCTCAGTTGAGCAAGATTCGGCTGGCGCTTTCCAAGCGTCCTTTGGGCACCGGCAATTAGCTGTGGGGAAATGCCACTGCGATAACAAGCACCTAAAGCGTGACACGCGAATCCGGAAGATCGCGGCACGCTTTAGATGATCGACTCGGTGGCGTATTTCCGTGCCGCCACCTCTAGAGAGAAAATGTGCTGGCGATGCGAAGCAAGGTCTATCGGCTGACCGCATCGGCACCGTCAGTTTGCTGCTAAGCCGCCCGAAAGATTACTTTGAAAAAGATCGTTGAGCTTGAACACGACTTCCGTTCTGTTAGTCGCCTTGACCTTTTTCATGATATTGCGGACATGCACCTTCACCGTGCTTTCTCTGAGATTGAGCTCGTAGGCGATGATCTTGTTCGCCTTTCCGCGTCGGAGCGCCTCCACCACTTCTGCCTGACGATCGGTGAAGATGCCGGAGAGCGGACGGGCGGTCGAGTTGCTCGAGTCCAGCAGGTGACGCATGGCGAACAAGGCGCTTGCAGGCACGAATATTCCTCCTGCCACCGACAGCGCGATCAGCTCCATGCAGACGCTGACGCTGACCGAGGCGGGTATGAACCCTTTGGCGCCGTACTCAAGAGCCCTAACGATTTGGCCGAAGTCGTCGCTATCGGCCAATACGATAAGGGGTGTAGACGCGAATTCCGAAGAAAGTTTGCGGATTTGCTCCGAAACGGCTGGTTCATCGACCTTTTTGCCGCCGATGTTCAAGAGGATTGCTGCAAGCGGAGCGTATTCGTCGCGCTTCTGCTTCCACTCCTCAATCGATCCAAACGCCAGAATCTGCAGGTCCGCTTTTTGCGCAGCCATGCATTGCGCCAGGCATTGGCGATCAAGTTCACGATTGTCGAGAATGACAAGCGAATGCGTTTGTCCCGCCGACAACGCGAGTGTGTGCGCGTTATTTTCTATCCTATGAAGAGGTACGTGTTCCTGCCTGAGGTCCAAATTCGGTATAAGTGCTGAATTCACAGCTTCACCCTCCCACTAACACGTTACGCTTCACTACGACCCGAGTACCGACCCCTCTCAATACGGGGGTTTGGGAAACTCTAAAGTAGGAATCGAATACCACAATTCGCGGAACGTTACAGTAGCTAATATAGGCTAAGTACAGCACAACTTACCGTATCGAATTTAAATCCGAAGATAAGCCTGAGTATAGACTTAGGTCTTACTACGATGTCTTCCAGATAGTCTATGTTATTATATTTCCGATTTGCCGCGGGCCACTAAACACATGGAAACAATCGCTGTCTTCGGCGTAGGCGCGGCGACGGGTAGGGAGGATGAGCCCGCCACCAATGCTGGTGCAGGGCATACACCAGGGCGTAAGTCGTCATAAGTAGATACGCCTTTGGGTGAATAAGCTTAAACGTTTTGTTTCTTTACTCGGATGACGAAAACAATTCTCTTTGAGGTGAGAGAAATATTTGTCCTGTTGGTTTGAAACCTTGGACGCAATCGCCCGATTGTCTGTTTCAACTGAAAATCGGGCCCTGTTAGGAGTAGTAGGGGTTTTCAGGGATGATTGCATCAAACGTCAAGCTGGGTGACGGCAGCGTCATCCACCATCGAGATCTCGTGAATCTGTATGGCTGCACGATCGGCGCAGGAACGCGCATCGGCACCTTTGTCGAAATTCAGAAGAATGTCGTAGTCGGGAGAGACTGCAAGATTTCCAGCCATTCCTTCCTCTGTGAGGGCGTGACGCTGGAAGACGGCGTGTTCATCGGCCACGGGGTCATGTTTACGAACGACACCTACCCGCGCGCCATTAATCCGGACGGCAGCCTGCAGACGGAGACCGACTGGATACTCATCCCTACACTCGTCAAGCGCCACGCGTCGATTGGCAGCAACGCCACCATCCTGCCCGGCGTGACCATCGGAGAGGCTGCGCAGGTCGGCGCCGGAGCGGTTGTAACAAAGGACGTGCCAGACGGCGCCATCGTCGCGGGCGTTCCGGCCAGGGTAATCGGCCGCGTCAATGACGGACCGGTAGACATGTTTGCGTTGGGAGAAATGGAATGATCGGTATCGCTGTTGTCGGATACGGGTATTGGGGTCCAAATCTGGTTCGTAACATCTCTGAAGCGGCCGGCGCCCATCTTGTTTCAGTCTGTGATCTCAATGTCGAACGGTTGGGGGCCGTCAAAAGCCGGTACCCCGCAATAACGGTCACGGACGATTTCGAGGAAGTCTTGCGCGATCCGAGAGTAGACGCGATCGCCATCGCGACGCCGGTCTCGACGCATTTCAAGCTTTCAATGCAGGCGATGATGGCCGGAAAGCATGTCTTCGTCGAAAAGCCGATGGCAGCGACGGCGGAAGAAGCGTCGCGAATGGTCGATGAAGCTGCGCGCCGACGCCTCGTGCTCGCCGTGGATCATACCTTCGTCCACACCGGCGCCGTCCGGAAAATGCGCGAACTGGTCGAAAGCGGCCTTGGCGACATGTATTATTACGACTCGGTTCGGGTCAATCTCGGGCTCTTTCAGCATGATGTCAGCGTCATCTGGGACCTCGCGGTGCACGATCTTTCCATCCTGGACCACGTCCTGCAGGAAAAACCGGTGGCTGTTTCCGCGACGGGCATGAGCCACGTGCTCGGCGAGCCGGAGAACATCGCCTATCTGACGCTCTTTTTCGAGAGCAAGCTCATCGCGCACATCCACGTCAATTGGCTGGCGCCGGTCAAGGTGCGCCGCACGCTGATCGGCGGCAGCAACAAGATGATCGTCTATGACGATCTCGAGCCCAGCGAAAAGATCAAGGTCTATGACAAGGGCATCACCATGTGCCCCAATTCCGATGCGTACGGCGAGAAGGTGCATCAGATGCTGGTCGGCTACCGCAGCGGCGATATGTGGGCACCCAAGCTCGATATGACCGAGGCATTGAAGCGCGAACTGGATCACTTCGTCGAGTGCATCGAGCAGAATTCCCGGCCCATTACGGACGGGCATGCCGGGTTGCGTGTCGTTCGGGTCCTTGAAGCCGCAAGCCGTTCGCTCGCGCAGCGCGGTCGTATCGTCGAGCTCGAAGAGGCGAGGCGCATCGCATGATCCCCTTTTTGGACCTCAGAGCACAATATCAATCGATCAAGAGCGAAATCGACGCCGCCGTGCTCGGCGTGCTCGCCTCTGGGCAATACATACTGGGCGAGGAAGTCATCCGCCTTGAGCAGGAATTTGCGGATTATTGCAACGTCAAACACGCGATCGCCGTCAACACCGGGACGAGTGCCCTGCATCTGTCTTTGCTTGCGGCGGGCGTTGGTCCCGGCGATGAAGTCATCACCGTCCCATTCACCTTCGTCGCGACTGTGTCGGCTATCTGTTACACGGGCGCAACACCGGTATTCGTCGATGTGGAGCCCGTGACGCTCACGATGGATCCCGCTCAACTCGAGGCGAAGATTACCTCCCGGACCAAGGCGATCATTCCCGTCCATCTCTACGGCCAGATGGCCGATATGGATGGCATAATGGCAGTCGCTGATCACTACCGGATCCCGGTCATCGAGGACGCCTGCCAGGCACATGGCGCGCGGTATAAGGGCGCGCGCGCCGGCAGCATCGGCGCATCGGGCTGCTTCAGCTTCTATCCCGGTAAGAACCTCGGCGCCTGCGGCGAGGGCGGCATCGCCGTCACGAACAGCGATGAGCAGGCCAAGACAATGCGCATGCTGCGCGACTGGGGTCAGGAACAGCGCTATCACCATCTGCTGAAGGGCTTCAACTACCGCATGGATGCCATCCAGGGTGCAATCCTGCGCGTCAAGCTCCGGCATCTCGAAGCCTGGACCGAAGCTCGCCGTTCGCATGGCCGCCGCTACTCCTCGCTGCTTGCAGGATCGCCGCATTTGCGAACGCCTGTCGAGGCTGCCGAGCGGCGGCATGTCTACCATGTCTATGCCGTCAGAAGCAGCGATCGCGACGGCCTGCAGCGTGTGCTCACAGCAGAGGGCATTCCATCCGGTCTGCACTATCCTATTCCCGTTCATTTGCAAAAGGCCCATGCCGACCTCGGTTACCAAGCAGGGGACTTCCCGGTCTCGGAAGCCGCCGCACGCGAGGTTCTCTCCTTGCCGATCTACCCTGAAATGCCCGTACAGCACGTCGATCAGGTCGCGGCTGCGCTGGAGTATGCCTATGTCAGCTAGTCCACGCGAGGCTCGTGTCGTGCAGGCCGTCCACGGCCGCAGCCAGAAGCCGGCAGATCCAGCCTATCAAGCGGGGCTCGCCGAAGAGCTCAGGCAAGCATATGGGCGCGCCGGCCTGATCGAACTCTACGGCCGCTTCGCGACAGGCGACGGCGTCGTCGACGCGCTGATGCGCAAAGCCATCTGGCGGGCTATCACGCGCAGCTGCGGCGAAGGTCTGCAGGTCGCAGGCGGCGCCGGTTTCAAACATCCGGAAACCTTCGAAATCGGCAATGGCGTGTTCATCGGCGCTCAGGCCTACATCCAGGGACGCTACGATGGCACCTGCGTCATCGGCGACAATGTCTGGATCGGCCCGATGGCCTATTTCGACGCGCGCGAACTTGTGATCGAGGATTCTGTCGGGTGGGGGCCGGGCGCCAAGGTGCTTGGCTCGACCCACACCGCACTGCCGATAGACGTGCCGATCATCCGTACGGATCTTGAAATCAAGCCGGTCCGCATCTGTGCCGAGGCCGATATCGGAACGAATGCGACCATTCTTCCCGGCGTGACCATCGGGAAGGGGGCGATCGTTGGAGCGGGTGCAGTTGTCGTTTCCGACGTCGAGCCGTTCTCGGTTGCCGCCGGTGTACCGGCGAAATTCATACGTTGGCGTTCGGAGAATGATCCGATGACGAACATGTCGCGTAAGGAAAGATCATGAGAAACAAACGGGTGCTCATCACCGGCGGTGCCGGTCTGATCGGTTCGCATATTGCCGATCTTGTTGCATTGGAAAAACCTCGCGAGATCATCGTCCTCGACAATTTCGTGCGCGGGCGCCGGGACAATCTCAGCACGGCAATATCAAGCGGCTCCGTCAACATCATCGAAGGTGATATCCGCGACAGGGCACTGCTGGCGAAAACCTTCGAAGGCGTCGACGTCGTCTTTCACCAGGCGGCGATCCGCATCACGCAATGCGCGGAAGAACCGCGGCTCGCCTTCGATGTTCTGGCCGAGGGCACGTTCAACGTCCTCGAAGCTGCCGTGAAGGCAGGCGTGTCGAAGGTCGTTGCTGCTTCCTCCGCCTCGGTGCTGGGGCTGGCCGAAAGCTTCCCGACGACCGAGCAGCATCATCCCTACAATAACCGGACGATCTATGGTGCGGCGAAGACGTTCAATGAGGGGCTGCTGCGCAGCTTCGCGGAAATGTATGGCCTGCGCTATGTGGCGCTGCGTTATTTCAACGTCTACGGACCGCGAATGGACGTTTACGGCGCCTATACGGAAGTGCTGATCCGTTGGATGGAGCGCCTGGCGGCTGGAATGCCGCCGCTCATTTATGGAGATGGCAGCCAGACGATGGACTTCGTCGATGCACGCGACATCGCGCGCGCAAACATTCTCGCCGCAAAGAGCGACGTCACGGACGAAGTATTCAATGTCGCGAGCGGACAGGAAATAAGCCTCCTGGAACTCGCTCAGATGCTGAGCAGCGTCATGGGCGTTTCACTCGAGCCACAGCACAAAGAAGCCCGGACCGTCAACGGCGTAACCCGTCGTCTCGCTGATATCAGCAAGGCCGAACGGCTCCTCGGTTTCAAGGCGGAGATATCAATGGAACAGGGGCTTCGCGATCTCGTTGCCTGGTGGCAGCAGCAGACCGCCGCGGGAGGGGCGGCAGCATGAGCTCACCTCAATCCACAATTCCAGTCGCCAAACCCGTCCTCGGAGAGGAAGAGGCCGAGGCCGCACGCCGGGTCATCCTGTCGGGGTGGGTCACGCAGGGGCCGGAAGTCGCGGCATTTGAGAAGGAATTCGCGGCGTTCGTCGGCACTGAGCACGCCTGCGCCGTTTCCAACTGCACGACCGCGCTTCATCTCGCCTTGATGGCGGTTGGCGTAGGTTCCGGTGACGAAGTCATCACGGTCAGCCATTCGTTCATCGCCACCGCGAACGCTGTTCGATACTGCAATGCGGTGCCCGTCTTCGTCGATATCGAGCCGGATGGCTACAATATCGACCCCAGCTTGATCGAAGCGGCAATCACGCCCCGCACCAAAGCAATCCTGTGCGTGCATCAACTCGGCATGCCCTGCGATCTCCGTTCGATCGTGGAGATCGGCAAGCGCAATTCGATACCGGTTATCGAGGACGCGGCCTGTGCGACGGGAAGCGAAATCCTGTGGGAAGGGCGTTGCGAAAAGATCGGCAAACCGCATGGCGATATTGCCTGCTTCTCTTTCCATCCCCGAAAGGTCGTCACCACCGGTGATGGCGGCATGCTGACGACTGTGAATCCGGAATATGACCGAAAATTCCGGCTGTGGCGCCAACATGGCATGAGCGTCACCGACGCTGTCCGCCATGGCTCCAAACAGGTGATCTTCGAGGACTATGATGAGCTCGGCTATAACTACCGTATGACCGACCTACAGGCGGCGGTCGGACGGGTGCAACTGCGGCGGCTGCCGGAGCTGGTTGCACAGCGACGGCGATTTGCCTCGCAATATTGCGAGAGGCTATCCACGATCCCAGGTCTGTCGGTTCCGACCGAGCCCCGCTGGGCTCGCAGTAACTGGCAAAGCTTCTGCGTGAGATTGTCCGACGAAATCGACCAGCGAGCCGTCATGCAGGCGCTGCTCGATCAAGGAATATCGACGCGGCGCGGCGTGATGAACATTCATCTCGAGGGCGCCTATTCCGGTCAAAACTCCCATCGCATCGCCACCAACCTGCCAAGAAGCGTTTCTGCGCAGCAGCAAACCGTCATCCTGCCGCTTTATGCTCAGATGACGGAGGCGGATCTCGTCAGGGTCGTCGACACATTGCGCCGGGCCATCATCGACGTCAGCACCGGGCGCGCCGCCCATCAGCCCGTTGAGCACGTCGTACCTGCCTGAAGTGACGCCTGCACGAGGCGGCATGTCGATACAACATCAGAAAAGCGCGCATCATCTGAAGCGCGCTTTCTCATGCGAATTTCGTGATCCATCCTCTGACGATTGCGGGCACCGATTCCGGCGGAAGCAGTTTGACCAACATGCGTAGCGAGTAAAGCCCTGTCACGACTGCTGCGACGCAGCCGATCACCATCGCCGCCCATGACGGTAACAGGAAAAAGGCTGAGACGACCAGTCCCGATGCCGGCAGGAAGAGAAACGCGTGCCTGCGATTGGCGCGCGACCAGCGAAAGCCGGTGAGGCGATACACGATCACGTAAATCAGAATACTATGCCAGACGTAGAGGCCGAAGAACGCCGCGCCGGCTCCTGTCGTGCCGAACTTTGATACGAAGAGCCACGCCAGCCCCACATGCACCAGCGTTGCTGCGACCTCCGTCCAGAAGAAGATCGTCTGCGCACCCTTCGCCAGGACGATGAAGCCCATCGGCCAAGCGACGATCCTGAGCATCATTCCAAGGCAGATCCATCGCAGAAGCTCCACGGCCCCATGAAACTCCGCGGAATAGAACATGCTCATCACGAGCGGGGCGAGGGTCAGGGTGGCGATCAGACCGGGGCCGGCCAGTAGCATGCTGATTTCCGCCTGCTCATTGACCAGCCGATTGCACTCGACATCGTTGTCCACGATTGCGGTCAAGCGCGGATAGAAGTCTGTCCCCATCGCCTGCAGGATGAAACCGGCGTAGAGGCCGCCAAGCGCCCAGGCTGCCTGGTACAACCCCGCCGCCACAACGCCTCCTTCATTCAGCACGATGATGCGGATAGCATAGGCCGCGCCGAAGGTCAGAAGTCCGCTTGCCATGAAAGCGACGCCGAGCCTGAACAGGGCTTTCGCTTCTCGGCCGAACTGGCGTGCCGACATCGGCGGTGGCTGCGTGGATATTTGTTTGCTGTACCACCAGGTGGGAAGAACCGAGACGGCCGCGATCGCCACGAGAGAGGGTACAATCGCCTTTTCGCCGAACAGATAAATCAACGGGATGCTGACAATCGTGCCGAAGAGTCCGGAGAGCACGTTGATGCGGGCAAGATTCGCAATGCCCCGCAAGCCCTGGATCAAAGCAGCCTGTCCGGCAGACACAATGCGAAAGAATACGGCGAGGGAGAGCAGCACAATGCCGCCGACGTGCTGGTAGTCGCCGAAGGTGAGATTGGAGACCGGAAAGGCCAGCACCGCAAGCAACAGCCCGCCGAACAACCCGAGCACCAGCGAGATGCGTCTGAGCGCTGTCGCCGACCGCGCGATCCTCTCTCCGTCGTCGGCGCCCGCCGCCTCGGCGACCCGGCGCACACCGCTGCTGCTCACGCCCAGACCAGCTATTGCCTGCGCGATATCGAGGATTGCCCCGTAAAGGCCGATAAGCCCCACTCCTTCCGGCCCGAGCAGAACAGCCAGGGCTTTGTTGCGAACGATGCTGAGAGCGACATTCACCAGCGAGGAACCGCCCATCAATATCGTCGACTTCAAGATTTGGGTATAAGACTGACCGCTGGGTGGGATCATGCGCAAGGTCATCAGATATCCCTAGCTTTTATCCTGTCGGGCAGCATCTCCGACGCTTTACCCCGGGCCCGGCGCCCAACGCAGCTTCGGAGATGCGCGGCGCGCGCGGTCTTCTTGAGACCGTCATATCGCTCATGATATTCGAGGCGGCGGGATCTCACATCTCTCGGTCTCACGGCCGCTTTCACCGTGATCGTGCTTTCGCCACAGGTCACTGGCTTGCCCGATTTGCAAGCGTCTCTGGCTCCATCTCCCCAGATTGATCGGAGGTGGGCTCGGACGGCTCGTCCGAAATTTGCGGCCGAACAACTCTCACGACGTCACCCGGCGCTAGCGTCGTCGTTTCTGAGGCTTGGAATTGATCGATTCGTCCTTCGTTACGCCGGCTGACGGTAAAAGTGATCGGGAGCTCCACGCTGCGGTTTTTCAAGCCGTCGTCGGCAGCAAGTTCATCGATAAGCAGCTTCTGCGTCATCTCACGCTTCATTTTGAGCTGATCGAGATTTGCCCGTTCCGCCTGCGCTTCGACCGCGACTTCGCTCCGACGCGTGTCGGACAGGCCCTCGAGGTTCCGCGTTGTCTCGCTAACTGCCTGACGACCCCGCATGATGGCGGTAACCAGGTCGAGCTTGTCGGAACGGTAGGTCGTCAGCAACCGTTCCAGGTCCAACTGCCTCGACGAGATCGTGAGGCCTTTCTGCACCAGGGACTTGACGCTGGTCAGCTGGTCCTCAACTGATTTGATATTATCGTCTGCGCCCACCAGTTTCTCTTCCAAAGTCGAGATTTCGGTGGTCAAAAGTTCGCGCAGTTCCGTGAGCGCCTTTGACTGCCGCTCCAGCGCATTTGCACGAGCTTGAAAAATGACCCTCTCCTCGCTGTATATCCCAGCGGAAAATTGCTGATCGGCGCCCGCCGCCTGATCGAAGGTAATTTCCTTCGCACCGGCCATCTCGGCCTGGAGTCGCGACAGTTTCGCCGTGCTGCGAAGGATGGAGTGATCGATTTCCCGCAATTCGCCGACGAGCTTGATCGACTCCGTTTGCAGCGGAGTTTTAGAGCGAAACGGGCCGCCGCTCATAGCCAGGGATTGCAGAACGGTAAGCCCGGGACGAAATTTATATTCTCCGGGCGTGGTGACGTCTCCCACAACATAGATTGGTGGATATTCGAGAATTTCGATCGTGACCGCGGGTGGCTGAACCAACCCGATTTTTTCCTGCAGGCGCTTGGCGATCTCGTTTATGAGATTGGTTTTTTCGAGATTGCCGACGGAAAGGGATCCGAGAAAAGGCAAGAAAAGCGTGCTCTCATCCGAGACCGTGTATTCGCCGCCAAGCGCATCCCATCGTTCATATTGGCCTTTGGATTGCACCCATTGCACGATCGTCAGACGGATTTTCGTTTGCGGAGGCAAGGACGCGCTATCGGCGAGAGCCGGCGACATCGCTCCGCCAAGAAAGGCGAGTGCGCCGATGGCAAACGTCGTGCGAAAGAGCAGCTGGAGGATGCGGTGCGATGAATTCATATACATATCTCGCCTGCGAAACATTCTTCAACGGATGCTGATCCAATCCCTTGCCGCTGTTCGACCGCCGGCCGGCAGGTCCGAAGCCACATCGTTAGTGTGCAGTCTGGCGAAGGCTTGAGGAAGGTGAAGGTCGTTTGCTTTGCCTCATCACTATTGATGAGATAGGGTGGGTGCCTCAGTCTAAATCGAGCAGGAGCGTATATCACGGAGAGGTATCATCCTGAAAAATCGCGATCATGCACGCAGGAATAGGCGCACTCGCATCGAAGGATTGAGATCGCATGCTCGTGCCCGATTGTAGTCCCCAGATGCAGACGGCCTTTGTCATCGCTTGGTCGATCCGGTCCGTTGCTTCCTGCCTGGGCGTTTCCAGCGTCAGTGCCGCCATGTGGCGATGATGGACGAAGCCGTCGCCGCGGCTTGAGGCCCTGCACGGAGCGCAGCGAGCTTTGCGGCCCGTCGCACCCGTCATTAGTTCATGCAACACGGCTGGTGCCCAAAGGATGCCGCCCGTAGAGCGAAAGGCGTAGGATATACTCGCTTATTTTTCGACTATACTTCCCAGAGTCGTTTCAAGCGATCCTCATAGATTTGATCCGATAAATATAGCGAGAGGTACCCGCCATGTATCGCAACGCTCGCCGGTGGATTTCGCACTCACTTCTGGTGGATTCGTTGGTGCCCCGATGGCTGACCGTCGGGGGAAAGGAAAGACCGCGCAAGCCGGCCGAAAAAAGTAAGGATAGAGCTCAACTTGCGGCATCGGCGCAAACCGCCGACGGACACAAGCAGGGCGCCCTTGTCGACGATCCCTATACGGATGCGGCCCTCAACGAGCATGATGGCGGGCAGAAAGCGCACGTGAACGGCGAGGCGGACAACAGCCTCGAAGAGCAGTCCTTGCCTGACACTTTCGCAAAGCCTGGCGAAATGGGAATTCGAAGCGGTGATGCGGCCACGCTGTCGGATCTTATGCCGGAGTTTGCGAATTTCCAGGGGCCCGCTAACGGAGTTGCGTTCGGGGGTGCAGCGTCCCTTCAGCGCACCTCTACCGCAATGAGCTCCATGGGCGACGATCCTCTGGCTCCCTATCTGCCGCAAAGTCCTGCGCCGACAGATTCGGGGCAAGGTGCTCCTAAGGTGGCGGCCGGGCGTGCTCATTCGGGCAAGGTCGTCATTCTCGAATCGAGCCCGTCAGGGCAGACGACAGCGCACGACGCCGGCGCGAATTCGCTGGCCTTCGGCATGCCCTTTGGCGTGTGCGGGTGCGGCTACTTTACCTCCCCCACTCGGATTCTCGATTGGGCTCATGGCGGCGCCCTGCTTCAACAGGACGGTCAATTGCCGGGGACCAGGCTGACCGAAGGGCCGGACTATGTGGCTATTAAGCAGGCCATCGGCGCCTCGGTCAGCGATCCGCTTCTCGATCGTGACTTGTCCCCACTCTCGGGGTGGCCCGGCACTGCAACATGGTCGGACGCGGCGCTCACCAATGGAACCCTGCCAGGTGGGGGAGAGACGGGAACGGGAACAAAATCCAAGGATATCGGTATCCTGTCCGGCTCTGTGACGAAGCCACCTAAGCCTTCTACGCAGGGGTCATCGACAACGCAGAGCCTGGCGGCCGCGGCGGTGGCCAGCAACGCAATCGTGCTGGAAAACCAGAAGCAGGGCAATCCGGAGAGCGAGTGGGGCATCGTCGGTGCCGGTAGCTCCAACATCGAAGGCTTTGCGACTGACATCAGCGTCGACAACGGCAAGACGATCAGCTTCAAGATCAATACCAACTCCACCAACTACCGGATCGACATCTATCGGCTCGGCTATTATGGCGGCATGGGCGCCCGCAAGGTCGCGACCATGCAGCACACCGGGTTGCAGACTCAGCCCAGTCCGTTGCGCAATGCCACGACCGGCACAGTGGACGCCGGCAACTGGGCCGTCTCGGCGTCATGGACCGTACCTGATGATGCCGTCTCGGGCGTCTACATCGCCAAGCTCGTGCGTCAGGATGGCACCGCTGGCTCGAACCACATTCCGTTCATCGTGCGCGACGACGACAGCCACAGCGACGTCGTCTTCCAGACCGCGGATGAGACCTGGCAAGCTTACAACGGCTGGGGTGGCGCAAACTTGTATGGCGGCAACGGGCCGGCGACGGGGCAAGGTGCCGGTCGCGCCTATGCGGTCAGCTACAACAGGCCGATTGCCACCCGCGGCGGCGTCGGCACTTACGCCGGTCCCCAAGACTATCTGTTCGGCGCCGAATATGCGGGAATCTATTGGCTGGAACAGAACGGCTATGACGTCTCCTATCTGTCGGGTGTCGACGCCGACCGCTATGGCAGCCTCTTGCTCAATCACAAGACCTATATCGATGCCGGGCATGACGAATATTGGTCGGGGCAGCAGAGAACCAATGTCGAGGCTGCGCGCGATGCGGGCGTCAACCTGATGTTCTGGAGCGGCAACGAAGTCTATTGGCGCACCCGCTGGGGCAACGCCTATAGCGCCGACGGCACGCCCTACCGCACCCTGATCACCTACAAGGAGACATGGGCGGGCGGCGATATCGATCCTTCCGACCAATGGACAGGCACCTTCCGCGATCCACGCTTCAGCCCACCGGCTATTGGCGGCGGCAATCCCGAGAATTCGCTGACCGGTCAATTGTTCAAGGTCGACGATGTCGGCAGCAACCTCGGCGCGATCACCGTTGGCTATGATGATGCCAACCTTCGCTTCTGGCGCAATACGAGCGTTGCCAATCTTCAGCCCGGGCAGACGGCGACGCTCACCAAGAACTATCTCGGTTACGAATGGGACGAGGCGCCCGATAACGGCTTCGATCCTGCCGGCCTGGTGAAGCTGTCGTCGACGACACTTCCGGTCAGCACCTACTTGCTCGATTACGGAAACACGACCGGCAATGCGACCGCGACCCACAATCTGACGCTCTATCGCGCCCCCAGCGGTGCGCTGGTGTTCGGCGCCGGCACGGTCTACTGGACATGGGGGCTCAGCGACAATCACGACCTCACAGCGACTCCGACGGATCCTCGCGTGCAGCAGGCAATGGTCAATTTGCTTGCCGACATGGGCATTCAGCCTGGAACACTGCAGTCGGGGCTCACCGCCGGGACCGCGTCGTTGGACCACACTGCGCCGACATCGGTCATCACAGTGCCCGCCACGGCGACCGTTGGATCCACCGTGACGATTACCGGCACCGCTGCCGATACCGGAGGCGGGGTCATCGCCGCGGTCGAGGTTTCAACCGACAACGGGGCGAGCTGGCATCCGGCGACGGGCGATGAGAACTGGACTTATACCTGGCAGCCGCAAACCGCGGGCACCTATACCATCCGGTCTCGCGCAGTCGATGATAACGTCAACCTGGAAACGCCCTCTGCGGGACGAACGGTCACCGTCAGCGGGCCGAGTTACACCTCTCTCTTCGGTTCGGGGACGCCAGCGGTCGTCAACACCAACGATACCTCGGCGGTTGAACTCGGCTTCAAATTCCAGACGTCTGTGGCAGGCACGGTCACTGGCATTCGTTTTTATAAGGGCAGTCAGGATACCGGCACGCATACCGGTTCACTGTGGTCGAGTACCGGCACGCGGATTGCGACCCTCACCTTCACGAACGAGACTGCCAGCGGCTGGCAGACCGCCTATTTCACCAGTCCGGTATCGCTGACGGTCGGACAAACCTACACTGCATCTTACCATACCAATACCGGTCACTATTCGTCGACGACCGGCTACTTCACCTCAAATGTAACCAGCGGTCCGCTCACGGCGCCGGCCAGCGGCAATGGCGTCTATGCCTATGGCAGCAACAGCCTATTCCCCACGAGCACCTTCCAGTCGACGAACTATTGGGTCGATGTGATGTTTACGACGCCGAGCTCGAATACGACGCCGACGGCGGTTGCCGATGCAGGGGATGCGACCGAGAAGGGTGGTGTGGCCAATGGTTCGGGCGGCGTGGCCGCCAGCGGCAACGTGCTGACCAACGA
>NZ_NWSZ01000047.1:0-29332 GCF_002531885.1 Rhizobium sp. L9
TGGCTTGAAGCGAACGGACCGTCGATTACGAACCCCACTCAAGCTCCTTCTGGCTTTGGAAGCGTCCTGGAGCAAAGAATAGCACGGAGCCTTAAAATTGATATCCAGCGATCATGGACGCCGGGGGGACTATCCATTCGGCTTTTGCTTCCGCGCCTCGCGATCATGTAACGTCTGGCCGGACCGATGCTTGCGCCGTGACTATGGCCGGACGGAAATTCATGTGGAATTAAGCTGGCCGCTCAGCGCACAGGAGACGCATTGCCGGGGGTTTGGCAAATCGCCGAGCAGCCTATTCAAACAGGACCAAACATTTCCTTCGTGCTCTAAAAACAGGTCAGCTCATTGGATCGCGGGATGGTTATCGTGAAGTGCCCCTCCACCCCACAGTTGGGCCGTGCGGAGGCAGTTTCCAGTTCTCTGCGCGCGGTCCGACGCTTGATAAAATCGACGGTCGATGCTGTCCTAAACAATGTCCCGAGGTCCCGTCGGATCGAGCCATCCTATTCGCGCCCTTCCGCCGGAGGCGCAACACCATCCATCGAAGATTGCGGGCGCCTCTAGATCGCCACCTGCCTCTGCTGTGTCAGGCGTCTCCCGACCGTCTGACCGGGCAACTCGATGAACTTGTAGCCTACAAAGGACAAGACATAGACGATCGGAATGGTCACGATCAGCGTCACCAGCCAGCGTGCGGGGTTGCTGAGATCGGTATTGCCGATCAGCCAGGCGATCACCGGCTGCATGACAAGCAGGTGAATCAGATAGGCTCCGAACGAAAGTTCGCCGAGATTTCGAAAGAACGTGTTGCCGAGAACCGAATTGACCGAGCGGGAATAGCTGCCGCCGGAACCCGGAACCCGATCGGCGTGCACCAGGACAAAGAACAGCACCACGATCCCCACGCGCACAGTTTCGTGCAGCACGGTCACGTCGCCGCCCAGAGGGATAAGGACCAGCAAAGCCGAAATCGCGAAAGCCAGGTAAGCTCTGCCCTGCGGCATCCATAGTGCACCCGCCAGCAGCATGCCGGCGGCGAAGATGTGCATTTTCATCGGCAGGAATGACGGCATTGGGAAGCGAAAGCCCAGGTGATGGACCACCCAGGCGGCGATGACGGCCAAGCCGACGGTGACGAGCATGCCCTTCAGCCAACCCAACCGCCCGAGAACGATCATGACGAAGGGCAAGGCCGCATAAAACTGCATTTCCAGGCCGATGCTCCAATCGGGAAGCGCGGTGCGGAAAGCATGGGCCGGCGACAAGCCGAACAGGAAGGAAAGATGCATCAGGTAGTTGGTCAGGCTGTCGTCCAGATAGCGCGATGCGGCTTGCGGCGGATTACCGTTGAACGCATCGATGACCATCCTCGCCTGATAGATCTCGGACCCGGCGATGAGAGCAATTACCAGCATGACGTAATAGAGCGGTGCGATACGGAAGAAGCGACGAGCCCAGAAGACCGCCCATGTTTGCGGGCTCTCCCATGGCTCTCTGGCCTTGCGTCGCTGATAGTGGAACACCATCAGGAAGCCCGAGAGCATGATGAACAGGTCGACCCCCAGCTCGGGATCTCCGATAATCGGCACCTTGAAGCCCGTCAGGATATGCGCATGGCCGATCAGCACCCATAGCGCCGCCAAACCACGCAAACCATCCAGACATTCAATGCGTCTGCCGCCTTTCATCGCGTCCATGAGATACTCCTGCTCATTCGTATCCGCGGGCAGGGTTAGCATGTTCGACGGCAACCGGATAGTGTTGAGCGATTTTTTATGGGCTTCGGCACAACTTGCGCGGGTTGACAGTCAATGAAGGGCTGGTGGCGTCGGGCTGCCCGCTGCGTCTATTCGACTGCGAAATATCGGAAGGAACATGCCGCTGCCGAACAGGTTCTCCCCTTGAGACAACAAGGATGGAGAACCTCATGTCCTGCAAACTCATCGCGATATCCCTCCTTTCGATCGGTCTTGCCGGCTCGTCTCTGGCCCAGACGGCGGGTGGGGCGAATTCCAGCGGGCGGCTCTCGGTGGCGCCTGTCATCGGCGGATCGGGCAGTTCGGGCACGGGATCGGCCGGCACCGGCTCCGTCGGCACCGGGTCGGCGGGCACGGGGTCCGTCGGCACCGATCCCGGCACGACCGGCAGCACCACCGGCAATGGCGGCCTCGATCTCAACAGCGGCCGCAGCACGATCAATCCGGGCGGCGTCAATCCGGATCTGCAGCAGGTGCCGGGCTGCACCGCAGGGACCGGTTCGCTCAGCGAAGCCTGCCAGCAGTGAGGACGGGCGACCGCTCGCCTCCCGACGGAGTGAAGGCTGGTGCGGAACGGCGCCGGGCCCGCCCTGATGGCACGCAAAAACGATGGCTGCGGCGAGAACTGCTTTACCGGCCCCGCGTGAGGTCGTAAAAGAACAGCATCCCTCCGCAAACGGCGCGTCGTCCCACATCCAGCCAGCCTGCCGATTTTTCCGGCCCTGCGGAGCACCCGAAGAGGATCGTCATGTCGAATGCAGCGCATCGCTCGAACCGCGTGCTTGTCGTCGCGACCATCATGGTGGCGACATTCATGGTTGCCATCGAGGCGACGATCGTGGCGACGGCAATGCCGCGCATCGTCGGCCAGCTCGGCGGCTTTTCCTATTACAGCTGGGTATTTTCGGCCTTCCTGCTGGCGCAGTCGACGACGACGGTCATCTACGGCAAGCTTTCCGATATTTTCGGACGCAAGCCGGTGCTGATCGGCGGCATCCTGATCTTCCTCGCCGGCTCCCTGCTCTGCGGTTTTGCCTGGTCGATGATGTCGCTGGTGCTGTTCCGGCTGCTGCAGGGGCTCGGTGCCGGCGCAATCCAGCCGGTGACGATGACGATCATCGGCGATCTCTTCAAGCTCGAGGAACGCGGCCGCGTGCAGGCCGCGATGGCGACCGTCTGGGCGACGTCGGCTGTCGTCGGACCGCTTGCCGGCGGCATCATCGTCGATACCTTCTCCTGGGCCTGGATCTTCTGGATCAACCTGCCGATCGGCATCGTCTCGATCACCGCCTTCATGATCTTCCTGAAGGAGGACGTCGCGCACAAGCAGGCGAGGATCGATTATCTCGGATCGGTGCTGTTTTCGATTTCGATCGTCGCCCTCCTCGTCATGCTGACGGAAACCGAAGCGAGCGCCTGGATCCTGCTGTCGCTCTTCGCCGTCTTCGTCGTTGCGGGGCTCTTCTTCCTCGCCCAGGAGAGGCGGGCGCCGGAGCCGATCATTTCGATCGCCCTCTGGAGCCGCCGGCTGATCGCGACCAGCAATGCCGCCACGCTGCTTGCCGGCATGGCGCTGATCGGCCTTTCCACCATCCTGCCGATCTACGTGCAGGGCGTGCTCGGCCGCACCCCCATTGTCGCCGGCTTCACGCTCACCATGCTCATCGTCGGCTGGCCCTTGGCGGTGATGCTCTCCAGCCGCTTCTACAGGGCCTTCGGCATTCGCCGCACGCTGCGCGTCGGCAGCCTGCTGTTTCCGTTCGGCGCCTGCTTCCTGTTGTTCCTGACGCCCGAAAGCTCGCCGGTTCTTGCCGGCGCCGGCTCCTTCTTCATGGGCTTCGGCATGGGCCTGATCAGCCTGACGAGCATCGTGCTGGTGCAGGACAGCGTCGAATGGTCGATGCGCGGCAGCGCCACGGCTTCGATCATCTTCGCCCGCAGCCTCGGTAATACGCTCGGAGCCACGGTACTCGGCGCCATTCTCAATGCCGGCATCAGCCATTATGCGAGCGGCGAAACGGCGGCCGCCCTTCATAAGGCGCTGAACCAGCCGACCGGACTTTCGGCGCTCGCCGCCGATCCGGCGATCCGCAGCATCTTCGACGCGGCCTTGCACTGGAGCTTCTGGGGCGTGGTCGTCGTCGCGGTGCTGACCTTCTTCACCACCTGGCTGATCCCCGTCGGCCACCGCAAGACGCGTGAAGAGCCGGCAGTGGCAGGCGAGGCAGCCTCGCATTGACACGGTTGCTCCTGACGGGGAGCGCCTGGTAATTTGCTGACAACGTTTCCTCCGTCATGCCCGGCCTTGTGCAGCACAAGGCCGAGCATGAAGTCGCGGGTATCCCCGCAAGTGCGGAAAACCGCTTCGCAGTTTTCCTGGAATTACCTTATCGGCGGTTCTCCAAAACGCGCAGGATCAGGTTTCGTCTTCCCTTGCGCTGGGCGAGATCGATATCGCTGACGAGCTTGGCGCCGCCCTCGCGCCGCTCCAAGGTGATCTTGCGGCTATGGAAGGCTTCCAATTCGGCGCGATGCGCCACGCTGATGATGGTCGCCGTCGGTAATTCGTCGATTATCGTCTCCATCATGCTGTCCTGACTCTTCTCGTCGAGTGCCGAGGTCGCTTCGTCGAGAACGATGATATCGGGGGCATGCAGCAGCAGCCGCGCGAAGGCGAGCCGTTGCTTTTCGCCGCCCGACAGGGTCTGATCCCATGGCGCGTCTTCCTCGAGCTTTTCGCTCAGATAATCCAGGCCCACTTTGGCAAGGGCGGTCTTGATTTCCTCCGGCGTCCAGCTGTCGGCGGCGCGGGGATAGGCCACCGCGCGGCGAAGCGTTCCGGACGGGATATAGGGCCGCTGCGGCAACATGAACAAGCGTCGGTCGCCGTGGAAATCGACGCTGCCGTGACCCCAGGGCCAAAGACCGGAGATGGCGCGCACCAGCGTGCTTTTGCCGGAGCCCGATTCGCCTGCTACGAGCACCCGCTCGCCTGGTGCGATCTCCACCTGGGTTTCCTTGACCACCGCGGTACCGTCGTCGAGAGTCACCGAGAGATCGTTCAAATTCAGGATTGCATTGCCCTCTGTTTCACCGTGCTTGATGCGTCCGAGGGCGTCGCTTTGTTCGGCCCGCTCAAGGCCGTCGAGCGACATCATCAGCGAGGCGACGCGTCGCGCACAGGCGTTCCAGTCGGCGAGACGCGGATAGTTGTCGACCAGCCAACCGAAGGCCGTCTGAACGATGGCGAAGGCGGAGGCTGCCTGCATGACCTCGCCAAGCGTCATGCCGCCTGCGAGAAATTTCGGTGCGCAGAGCAGGAGCGGCACGACCGGGGCAATCAGCATCGACCCGTGCGAGACGAAGGTCGTGCGCATGTGCTGGCGCGCAAGCAGCGCCCATTGCCTGAGCACATTGGAAAATGTCTTGTCGAGGTCGCTACGCTCCTCTTCCTCGCCACCGAGCAAGGCGATGCTCTCACCGTTTTCGCGCACACGGGTCAAGGTGTATCGAAGCTCGGCCTCCACCTGGTTCTTGACCTCCGAGACCTGGACGAAATGGCGGCCGATGACCGCAATCACGGTTGAGGTGATCACGGCGTAGAGAACCGCAGTGACGACGAGAAAACCGGGGATGGTGATGGTCGACCCGGCGAGCGGCAGCGTGAGCGCTCCACCGATCGTCCACAGCACGACGATGAAGGTCGAGGCCGATAGAAAGGCTGATATGACGCCGGCGATGAAATCGACCGGCGCTTCGGTGGCAATCCGCAAATCCTCCGAGATGCGCGCCTCAGGATTCTTGTGGTCGCCGCCGATGAGGTTCAGCTGATAATAACGACCGTTGGCCAGCCAGCGCGTGATCACCGTCTTCGTCAGCCAGGAGCGCCAGCGGCGCTGGATCATCATGCGAACATAGACTTGTGCGGTCACGAGAGCGACGCTTCCGAGCACGAGCGGCACGAAGACGGCGCTGAGATAATAGACGGTGCCGGCGTCGTGCCGCTCTATCGCGTCGAAGATCCCGCGGTTCCAGCGGTTGATCCCATATTGGAAGCCGACATTCATGCAGATCATCGTCAACAGACCGATCGAGCATGGCCAAGCGAGCCTGTCGCCACCGCGGCCCCAGTAACGGCGGGCGCTGATCCAGAAACGCCTGAGCAAATATCGCTTACGCGCCTGCTCTGCCTCCTCGGGCGTGAGCTGCGGACTAGGTTCGATGACATCCGGCGGCGCGATCTCGACAGTCGATGCCTTCTGCTGGCGCGACTTCTCGGCACCGTCCTGCTCGGTGCCGTCGACCGATTTCGGGTTGAGTGTAACGTCGGTCATAAGCACGATAACGGCTTACAAATCAGAAGGTTTCATGGCGCCGCGCCGACGTGGCGCTCGCATCAAGCTGACGGCTGCCGAGATAGGCCGCTCAGGCGTTGTCGCTCATGGTCTGCGGCAGAGATTGCAGCAGGGTCTGACGGGCGGAGCGCAGGTGGACGCGGCAGGCTTTTCCGATCGCTGCCTGGTCGCCGGATTCCAATGCGGCGATATAGTCCAGATGTTCGTGGATGGCGCGCTCGTTGCGCTCGCGGGCGGCGGTCTTGTTCCACTGGTAGTGATAGTGGAAGATGATGGCGATCGCATCGTAGAAATCGGCGATGAAGCGGTTCTTCGAGGCGCGGTGGATCAACAAGTGGAAGCGCTCGTCGAGGACGGAGAAATCCTTGAAACGCTGGTTGATGTCGGCAAGCATGGCGAGATGCTCCTCGCGCATGGCGGCAAGATCGATCCACGCTTGATTGTCTTTGGGAAGCCGGCCGAACTCGGCAGCCGAATGCAACTCGAACATTTCGCGGACATCGGCAAGTTCGAGCGCGAATTCGCGGGTGAAGCCCTTCAGCGTCCAATGACTGTTCGGCCGCTTTTCGATCAGGCCGAAGCGGGAGAAGCGGATCAGGAATTCGCGCACGCTCGTCGTGCCGGTGCCGATCTCGCGGGCAAGCTCCAGTTCGTTGATCTGCATTCCGGGCGCGGCATCGTCGGCAAGGATGCGCCGCATGAAACTACGCTCGATGATGTCATGCAGCGAATCCGTCTCTTCGGAGGGAAAAAGGTCACGGTCGGTGGGCTCGCGCAGCACGATCTTCTGACGCTTGTTCCAGCGGATGATGCCTTCATCGCTGAGGCGGGTGAGGATGGCGCGCGCGGTGGAACGGCTGACGCCGAGCTGAGCGGCGATCTCCGGCTCCGACGGCAGCGCCGTATCCGTGCGCAGGGCCGCGGCATACCTGTTGTATGCTTCCTTGAAGACCGTGTTCTGCCTTGCCATCAGATCCCCCGCTTTCCGCCCGCGTGCCGGGATTTCCTTCCCGCTTCGCAAAGCGAAAAGGCGACCGACCGGAGCTTGTTCAAAATCCATTAGCGTATTTCCGATCGTCTGCGGCGCATTGCCTCCCTCGTCCACAGGATCAATATTCTCGTTGACTTGAAAATGTTTATTGTAGATAAAAAACAAAATCAATCGCATTCGCCGATGCAGCGAGCGTTTCCTTCAGGGAGAAGAGATTGGACAAACAGCCTTGGATCATCCTGTCGGCCGGCGACAATGTCGCGGTCGCAACGTCCGCCATCGCTGAGGGCTCGACGGTTGCCGGCGTCGAGGCCCGCCAGAAGATCGAGCCGGGCCACAAGGTGGCGATTGCCGATATTCCGCTCGGTTCGGCCGTGGTGAAATACGGACAGGCGATCGGCCGCACCACCGCCGAGGTCAAGGCCGGCGACCATGTGCACAGCCATAATCTGCATTTCGAAAACGACCGGCTCGCCGTCACCGCCAATTCGGCACCGGAAGAAGCAACCGCCGAGGACAAGGCGCGCACCTTCATGGGCTACCGCCGCGCCGATGGACGGGCGGCGACACGCAATTATATCGGCATCATCGCCAGCGTGAACTGTTCCACCACCGTCTGCCGGGCGATCGCCGACGAAGCGAACCGGACGATCCTGCCGCATTATGACGGCATCGACGGTTTCGTGCCGATCGTGCATGACCAGGGCTGCGGCATGAGCTCGACCGGCGACGGCATGAACGTGCTGCACCGGACGCTTGCCGGCTATACCAGGCATGTCAATTTCGGCGGCGTGCTGATGATCGGCCTCGGCTGCGAGGTCAACCAGCTGACGCTTTACGGCCAGAGCGGCGCCGGCGCCTCCAAGCGCCATTTCAACATTCAGGACGCCGGCGGTTCGCGCCGTGCGGTCGAACGCGCCATGGGCGTGCTCCGCGAGATCGCCGCCGATGTCGGCAAGGAGAAGCGGGTTCCGATCTCGATCGGCGAGATCATCATTGGCCTGCAATGCGGCGGCTCGGACGGCTTTTCCGGCATCACCGCCAATCCGGCGCTCGGCGTCGCCGCCGATCTGCTGGCGGCGGCCGGCGGCACGGCGATCCTGTCGGAGACCTCGGAGATTTACGGCGCCGAACATCTGCTGCGCAGCCGCGCCGTCAGCGACGAGGTGGCGAGAAAGCTCGACGAGAAAATCGCCTGGTGGGAAGACTATGTCGCCCTGCATGGCGCCTCGCTCGACAACAACCCGTCGCCCGGCAACAAGCGCGGCGGTCTCACAACCATCCTGGAAAAGTCGCTCGGTGCGGTAGCCAAGGGTGGCCGCTCGCCGCTGACGGCGGTCTATGGTTATGCCGAGCGGGTGACGGCCCCCGGCCTCGTCTTCATGGACACGCCCGGATATGACCCGGTTTCGGCAACCGGCCAGGTGGCCGGCGGGGCGAACATGATTGCGTTCACCACAGGCCGCGGCAGCTGCTTCGGCTGTCGGCCGGCGCCGTCCTTGAAGCTGTCGAGCAATTCGGCGCTCTATGCCTCCATGGAAGAGGACATGGACATCGATTGCGGCACCATCGCAACCGGTGACGCGACGATCAGCGGCAAGGGCCGCGAGATCTTCGACCTGATCGTCGATACGGCCTCCGGCAAGAAGACCAAGAGCGAGATCTTCGGTTACGGCGATAACGAATTCGTGCCTTGGCATCTCGGCGCAACGCTCTAGATGCGATGCTAAGCGTTTGTTTTTATACAATTCCCAGGGGGCATGATGAAGACGAGACGGATCGGCAAGACCGGCCTTGAGGTGACGGAGATCAGCTACGGCGCAGCGCCCCTCGGCGGTCTCTACCGCGCCTGCCCGCGTGAGCAGGCGATGGAAACGCTACAAGCGGCTTGGGACAGCGGCATCCGCTATTTCGACGTCGCCCCCTGGTATGGCCTCGGCCTTGCAGAACGGCGCGTCGGCGATTTCCTGCGTGACCAGGCGGACGGTGCCTACGTGCTTTCCACCAAGGTCGGGCGACTGCTTCGGCCGGTGCCGACGGGATCGGTGCCGGATTACAGCTATGTCGATCCGCTCTCCTTCGATGCCGATTACGACTATTCCTATGACGGCATCATGCGCTCGGTCGAGTTCAGCTATGCGCGTCTCGGCCTCAACCGCATCGACATTCTCTACGTCCACGATATCGGCGTCTATACGCATGGCGCGGCGAAGAACGCGGTCTATCAGAAGCAGCTTCTCGATTCCGGCATCAAGGCGCTGGAAGAATTGCGCTCCTCGGGCGCGATTTCCGCCTTCGGCCTCGGCGTCAACGAAGTGCCCGTCTGCCTCGACATCATGCGCCATGCCGATCTTGACTGCATCCTGCTGGCCGGCCGCTATACGCTGCTCGACCGTTCGGCGGTCGACGAACTCCTGCCACTCTGCCGGCAGAGGGGCACGTCGCTCGTCGTCGGCGGCGTCTTCAACTCCGGCATTCTCGCCACCGGCCCGGTGCCCGGCTCGCATTTCGATTATATGCCGGCAGACGAGGAGGTGCTCGCCAAGGTCGGCGCGATGGAGGCGATCGCCAAGAGCCACGGCGTTCCGCTCGCGGCCGCCGCCATGCAGTTTCCGCTGCGCGATCCGATCGTCGCCTCGGTGCTGATCGGCACGGCCAAGCCCTCGAGCCTGACGCGCAACATGGAAACGGTCGCGACGCCGCTTGCCGACGGCATCTTTGCCGAATTCGAACCCTATACGCTCATCGCGCCGCCGCTCGGCACCGAAGCCGTCCGAGTCTGAGGAGATATTATGCTTAGAGGTATTCATCCGCTGCTCGGGCCCGACCTGCTCTATGCGCTGAAGACGATGGGACATGGCGACGACATCGTCATCGCAGACGCCAATTTTCCCGCCGGCTCGATGGGCCCGCCGGTCATCCGCGCCGATGGCGTCAGCGCCACCGACATGGCCGCAGCAATCCTGGCGCATATGCCGCTCGACACTTTCGTGCCGGAAACCGCATGGAGGATGGAGGTCGTCGGCGACCCCGGCGCCGTGCCCGAAGTGTGCGCGGAGTTCCAGCAGATCGTCTCGAAGCGCGCCGGCGATTTTGCCATCGTGCCGGTGGAGCGCTTCGCCTTCTACGCGATGGCCCGCAAGGCCGCCTATATCGTCGCGACAACGGAGTTCCGGCTATACGGCAACTTGATTTTGAAAAAGGGCGTCGTGCACCCGCACGAGATCGATCTGACCTGATAGCTATTTTAGGCTATCGTAGTAATGAAATAAAATCAGGTGCTTGGAGGGAGTCTTCCGGAGTAAAAAAGCGCATTCGACGCCCTTGCAATTTGAATGCGCCTCGGCTAGCTTCTGCCTGCAAATGTTTTTTATCGATAAAAACCTTCCGCCAGCGTTCAGCGGTCCGGTTTATTTGGAGGAGAACGCATCCTGAGAGGAGAACCTTTATGAGCATCGTGAAATCCCTTCTGTCCCGCCGCGCCTTTACCGCGCTGGCAGGTGCAGCCGTCATCGCCACGGCAATGCCGGTCACGTCCTTTGCCGCCGATGTGACGATCCCGATCATCGTCAAGGACACGACGTCCTTCTACTGGCAGATCGTTCTGGCCGGCGCCCGCAAGGCCGGCAAGGATCTCGGCGTCAACGTGCCGGAACTCGGCGCACAGGCCGAATCCGACATCAACGGCCAGATCAGCATTCTGGAAAACGCCGTCGCCGGCAAACCGGCCGCTATCGTCATCTCGCCGACCGAGTTCAAGGCGCTCGGTAAGCCGATCGACGAAGCCGCCAAGTCGGTTCCGATCATCGGCATCGACTCCGGTGCCGACTCCAAGGCATTCAAGTCGTTCCTGACGACCGACAACGTCCAGGGCGGCCGCATCGCCGCCGACGGTCTTGCCGCCGCGATCAAGGAAATGACAGGCAAGGAAGAAGGCGACATCGTCATCCTCACCAATCTTCCCGGCGTCGGCTCGCTCGAACAGCGCCGCGAAGGCTTCCTCGATCAGATTAAGACCAAGCATCCCGGTCTCAAGGTCATTGCCGACAAGTACGGCGACGGCCAGGCAACCACCGGCCTCAACATGATGACCGACCTGATCACGGCAAACCCGAAACTCGTCGGCGTCTTCGCCTCGAACCTGATCCTGGCGCAGGGCGTCGGCCAGGCGATCGCCGAAAACAAGCTCGGCGACAAAATCAAGGTCATCGGCTTCGACAGCGACGACAAGACGGTCGGCTTCCTCAAGGACGGCGCCATTGCCGGCCTCGTCGTTCAGGACCCCTATCGCATGGGTTATGACGGCATCAAGACCGCGCTTGCCGTCTCCAAGGGCGAGAAGGTTCCGGAAAATGTCGACACCGGCGCCAATCTCGTCACCAAGGCGAACATGTCCGACCCGAAGATCGACGCGCTCTTGAACCCGAAGATCAAGTAAGACGACAGACGGCCGCGCCGGCTTCCAAAAACCGGCGCGGCCTTTTCCATCCATGGTATGGTTCACCAGGGTTGGAGCAGACGCGACAAGAGGAGGAGAGGTCCATGATCGGACTGGAAGAGGTCAGTCATCGCCATGATGATAGCGCCACGCTGAAAGAAGCCAATCGCATCGCCGCCGGATCGCCCATCCTCGAACTCAAAGGCCTGCAGAAGAATTACGGTCACGTGCAGGCGCTGAAGCCGGCGACGCTGACCTTCCTGGCCGGCGAAATCCACGCGATCGTCGGCGAAAACGGCGCCGGCAAATCAACCCTGATCAAATTGCTCACCGGCGTCATCACCCGCACGGCCGGCGAGGTACTGTGGTGCGGCCATCCGGTGGGATTATCGACGCCGAACGAGGCGATCGCCCGCGGCATAAACGCCGTCCACCAGGAAGTGGTGCTCTGCCCGCACCTGACGGTCGCCGCCAACCTCTTCCTCGGCGACGAGGTCAACCGCTACGGCCTGATGCGCAAGAAGCAGATGGAGAAGATGGCGCAGGCCGTGCTCGACGATCTCGGCTTCGGCCTGCCGGCCGGCGCGCTGTTGAGTTCGCTGACGATCGGTCAGCAGCAGCTGGTGGCGACGGCACGCGCGGCGATGCGCGGCACGCAGTTCCTGATCTTCGACGAACCGACCGCCTATCTCACTCGGCAGGAATCGGCGCAGCTGTTCAAGCTGATCCGCCGGCTGCAGGGCGAAGGCGTCACCATCGTCTATATCAGCCACCGCATGGAAGAAGTCTTTGAGCTCGCCGACCGTGTCTCGGTGTTGCGCGACGGCACGCATGTCGGCACCCGCCTGATCGGCGAGACCAACGATGCCGAGCTGATCGCGTTGATGATCAATCGCTCGATCGAACAGATCTACCACAAGGAAGAGATTGCCATCGGCGAGACGATCGTCGAGGTCCGCGGCCTCTCCGGTCCCGGCTTCGAGGACGTGTCGCTCAGCGTCAAAGCCGGGCAGATCGTCGGACTCTACGGTCTGATCGGTGCCGGACGCAGCGAATTTGCGCTCGGCCTCTACGGGCGCCAGCCGATCAGCGCCGGTGACATCCAGTGGATGGGCAAGCCTGTCGATATCCGCAATGAACGCACGGCGATGGAGCTCGGCATTGCGCTGGCGCCCGAAAGCCGGCGTGACCAGGGGCTCTGCCTCAACCTGCCGATCGGCCTCAACATCAACCTGCCGGTGTTCGGGCGGTTGAGCCACGGGCCTGTGATCAATCACGCACGCGAATCGGCCAATGCCGACAAGCAGATCCGCGATCTCAGCATCAAGACGCCGAGCCGGCGGGTTCCCGCCTCCAGCATGTCGGGCGGCAACCAGCAGAAGATCGTCATCGGCAAATGGCTGAGCCATGGCGCGCGGCTGTTCATCTTTGACGAGCCGACCGTCGGCGTCGACGTCGGCACCAAGGCTGAAATCTACCGGCTGTTCGCCAAGCTTCTGAAGGAAGGAGCGGGCATCATCCTGATCTCATCGTATCTGCCCGAGGTCTACGAACTGGCCGACCGGCTGCACGTCTTCCGCGGCGGCAGGCTGGTCGCGAGCCATGATTTTCACGCGGCGACGCATGAACAAGTGCTCAGCGAAGCGATCGGCGTCTGAGCCAGAAGACTGGAGCATTTCCAGCAAAAAGTGTGAAGCGGTTTTGCGTCCGGAATTGCGTAAAAACACATTGATAGAGCATTTCTGCGGTTCGGAGAAAACGGAAGTGCTCTAAGAGGGAGAAAATTCATGACTGTCACCCCCACCGAAATCGTCGCGCCGCCGCCGCGCCGGAAAATGAACATCCTGTTCGGCCTCACACTGATCGGCCTGCTGGTCTTCCTCTGGATCGTGCTCGGCTTCGTCACCGCCAGCTTCTGGACGCCGCTCAATATCTCCAACCTGCTGCGCCAAGGCGCAATGACGGCGATCCTGGCGCTCGGCCAGACCTTCGTCATCATCACCGCCGGCATCGACCTGTCGGTTGGCGCAATCGTCGGCTTCTGCACCGTCATCATCGCCTGGCTGCTGCAGGCGGGTGTGCCGCTCTGGGGAGCGATCGCGCTGACGCTCGCCATCGGTGTTGCGATCGGCGCCTTCCATGGCTTCGGCATCGTGCATATGGGCCTGCCGCCCTTCATCATCACGCTGGCGACGCTGACCTCGCTGCGCGGCATCGGCCTCCTGATCACCAACGGTTCGACGATCAGCATCACCGACGAGAGCTTCAGCAATTTCGCCCGCGCCGATTTCCTCGGCATCCCCAGCCTGTTCTGGATGGTCATCCTGGTGGCGGTGCCCTCCTTCGTCTTCCTGCATCTGAGCCGCTGGGGCCGCTATCTCTTCGCGGTCGGTTCGAATGCGGAAGCCGCGCGGCTTTCCGGCGTCAACGTCAAGGGCATGATCTATCTCGCCTATATCCTCTCGGCCGGCTTTGCCGCCTTCGTCGGCGTGCTGCTCGCCTCGCGCATCGCGATCGGCAATGCGACACAGGCCGACGGCTGGGAACTGCAGGCAATCGCCTCGTCGGTCATCGGCGGCACCAGCCTGTTCGGCGCCGTTGGTTCCGTGCACGGCCCGCTGATCGGCGCCTTCATTCTCGCCACCATCAACAACGGCGCGAACCTTCTGAACGTCAACTCCTTCTGGCAGCGCATCATCACCGGTCTGCTGATCATCGTGATCGTCTTCTTTGACCAGTTGCGCCGCCGCAAGAGCAGCTGAGCGGCGGGCAGGAAATCGCCGCCTGCCGCCCCTCATCCGCCTGCCAGCACCTTCTCCCCGTAAACGGGGCGAAGGGGGACAGCCGAAACCTCTCGGTCCCGCCAACGCCTCGTTTGGCACGTCCCCTCGCCCCGTTTACGGGGGTCCGCAGGACGGGTCGAGACGAGTGGCTCGACCCCGATAAGGTGGGGTGAGGGGCAAGTTTTCCGCACGAACCGAACAGCAGTGGCCGACACAGAGTAAAGAACGAAGAATGCGAGACCTGTCATGAAAGCAGTTGTTTGCCGGGAACCCGGCGTGCTCGACATCATCGACCGCCCATCACCCGCCGCGCCGGCGCCCGGCTGGGTGCGGCTGGCCGTCAGCCATGTCGGCATCTGCGGCACCGATTATCATATCTTCGAGGGCAAACACCCTTTCCTCGAATATCCCCGGGTCATGGGGCACGAGATCTCGGCGACGGTGATCGAGGCGGGCGACGGTGTCGCGCTTGCGGCCGGCGCATCGGTCATCGTCAACCCCTATCTCTCCTGCGGCCAATGTGTCGCCTGCATCAAGGGCAAGCCGAATTGCTGCACCAACATCAAGGTGCTCGGCGTTCATACCGACGGCGCCTTCTGCGAGGAGATCTCCGTTCCCGCCGATAATCTCTATCCCGCCAAGGGCCTCAGCCTCGAGGCGGCGGCGACGACGGAGTTTCTGGCGATCGGCGCTCATGCGGTGCGCCGCTCGCTGGCCGGTGCCGGCGCGCGCTCGCTCGTCATCGGCGCCGGGCCGATCGGGCTCGGCGCGGCGATCTTCTCGCGCATCGCCGGCCATGAGGTAACGCTGCTCGATACCAGCGCCGAGCGGCTGCAGATGGCCGCCGAGCGCTTCGGCTTCACCTCCGGCATCGTCGCCGATGAAGGAACCGCGAATGCCGTGCGGGAAAAAACCAATGGCGACGGTTTCGATGTGGTCTTCGACGCGACGGGTTATGGTCCGTCGATGGAGAAAGCCTTCTCCTTCGTCGCCCATGGCGGCGCACTGGTGCTGGTCAGCGTCGTCAAGGACGATATCCGCTTCTCCGACCCCGAATTTCACAAGCGCGAAATGACGTTGATCGGCAGCCGCAACGCCACGCGTGCCGACTTCGAGCATGTGGCGGATTCGATCGCCAAGGGGCTTGTGCCGGTGGACAAGCTCATCACCCATCGCACCACGCTCGATAATGCGCCGCGCGATCTCGCCCGCTGGGCGCATGAGAAGAGCGGGCTGATCAAGGCGGTGATCCGGGTTGGCAATTTTAGCGAAAGCATCAAGTGATTTGCGTGCACTTTGCGCCGCTGGCTGCCCCTCACCCTAACCTCTCCCCGTTCTGACGGGGAGAGGGGACGTGCCCTGCGAGAGGTAAGTGGGAACGGAAAGCTCGCGGCATGTCCCCTTCTCCCTGCGTGCGGGGAGAAGGTGGCGGCAGCCGGATGAGGGGCGCCCCGGTCTCACCTCGCCGCCTCGATCGCCCTGCGCATCTCGCGGACCACCGCGACATTCGTCTTGTTCGCACTCTTCGCCTCGAAACCAAATGCCACCGCGCGTGGGTCGGCTCTTTCGACAGGCGAACTGCAGGAGCCGTGCACCTCGCGGGCACCGGTTGCCTGCAATATCTCGACGACGTTCTCGGGGCGGACGCCGCTGCCGGGCATGATCGAGATGCGGCCGGCCGCTTTCTCCGAAAGACGCTTCAGCGTGTCGATCCCATCGGCGGCCTTGACCGCGCAGCCGGAGGTAAGGATGCGTTCGCAGCCGAGTTCGATTGCCTGTTCCAGCGCCTGATCGGCGTCCGGCACCAGGTCGAAAGCGCGGTGCAGCGTCGAACCGAGGCCGACGGCATGAGCTTTCAGCCGGCGGATCAGCGGCAGGTCGAGCGTGCCGTCCGGGCGGTTGGCGCCGATGACGACGCCGGCGAGGCCGGCGGCGCGCACCGCCTCGATGTCGAGCATCATCGCCTGCTCGTCGAGGCCGTCGAAAATGAAGGGGCCGGCATGCGGGCGGATCATGGCATAGATCGGAACGGGCGCCCGGGCAGCGATCCGCATCAGGCTCGGCAGTGGCGTCAGGCCGCCGAGCTCCAGCGCCGAGCAGAGCTCGATGCGGCCGGCGCCGCCTTCGATCGCGGCAGCGAGACCCGCGGCGCTGTCGACGCATACTTCGAGCAAAATCGTCATGCAGTCTCCCTGGCTCCGTCGGCCTGTCTTGTGATGTGCGCGGCCGTTTCCGACGTCATCCTGGCAGCCGCAGCGATGATCATCTCGCAGGCATCGGCAGCGGCTTTTCGATGGTTGAAGGCGACGTGATAGGACATCGGCAGACGCTCGTCGAGATCGACGATGCGCACCTTGTCGGCGATCGGCATGGCGCTGACGCGGCCGAGGAAGGAGACGTAGCCGTGATTGGCGACGAGGTCGACGATGACAGGCAGCGAATCCGCCGCGGTGATATCCCGGCTGCGCAAGCGCCGGTCGGATGCGCGCTGGTCGCTGAAGGCCATGGCCGCGTGGCCGAGGCCGGTGCGCGGGCTCGGCGTGCAGATCGCATGCGCGGCGACGAGTTCGGCGACCGAGGTTTGCGTGCTTTGCGGCGGCGCGATCACCACCATGTCGGTCTGCAGCAGTTCGCGATGCCGGAAGTGCTCGAGGCCGAAGACCGAATCCAGGATGGCGACATCGATGCGGCCGCTCTTCAGCGCCTCGCGCAGGTCGTCGGCGGTCATCGAGACCAGCGAGATCGCATTATTGCTGCGGTGCGCATTCCACTCGGAAACGAGCAAGCCCAAGCAGCGCGCCACCCAGCTTTCCGATCCGGTCGGGATGATCGAGCCGATGCGCAGCGATCGGGCGGTGCGCCGGTAGCGCTCGTCTGCGGCCGATTTCAGATCGTTCCACGCTTGGCTGATCGCCATGAAGATCTGGTAGGCGTGCCGGCCCTCCTCCGTCAGCACCGAACCCTGCGCCTGCCGCTCGAACAGGCGGCGACCAAGGAACTTCTCGAGATTGGCAAGCTGCAGCGAAAGCTGCGGTTGCCCCAAGCGAAGGCGGCGGGCGGCGCGGTTGATGCTGCCCTGGTCAGCCACCTCGAGAAAACGCTCGATCGCGACGACCTTGACGGGAATACGCGACGCCCAGGATTCGTAAGCCCCGGCGGTCGCGCTCTCATGGCCCACGAGTTGATGAAGCTGCCCGATCGCAGCAGTGATCGGCTCCAGCCCTTCCTGCACCCTGTCGCTTGCGAGCAGCGTCGCCAGCTCGCCCGACGAACGTTCCGTCAACTTCATCGCCAATTCGGTTTCAAGCTGGCGGATCGCCGTCGAGGCGGTGGAGGGCGACAGCTGGAAGCGGCGCGCGGTCTCGCGGACAGAGCCGGAACTCAGGACATGGCCGGCAATGAAAAGGGCACCCAGATGCAAAGAACTCGCTCCGAAAGCGCTGGAAAAACCGGACGATATGATGTGTTCGGCAAAAAAGATATCCCCGCATGAGGATCGGCGTTCTATCGTCTGCGGCATAAAAATCCCGGCGGCGATGTTTTCGCAAGAAGAGCACCGGACCATCGCGGAAACACGCAAGGGGACAAAAACAAATCGCGCCGGCCCTGGAAAAGGGAATGCGTTTCCGCGCAGGGAGATGCGTTCGCCGCCATAATCGTCAGCGCGACCGCAAATACTGGAGGGGGCTTGCATCGATTTTTCGGGTGGGCACGCTATTTCCATGACGCACGCAATTCGGATGATGGCGGCCTCACCGCCCTCGCCGACGGATTTCCTGCGCGCAAGCTCCCGGGCTTGAGCCTTATCAACGGTGTTTAAAAGGGGATATTCCATGCTGAAGAAACTCGCACTTGCCGTTTCGCTCTCCGCCTTCGCGGCGGGTGCGGTTCAGGCCGCAGACGTCGTCGTCTCGTCGAAGATCGACACGGAAGGCACGCTGCTCGGCAACGTCATCGCGCTGGCGCTCGAGGCGAACGGCATCAAGACGCAGGACCGTATCGCGCTTGGCGCCACACCCGTGGTGCGCAAGGCGATCACCGCAGGTGAAATCGATATCTATCCCGAATATACCGGCAATGCCGGCTTCTTCTTCAACAAGGCCGAAGATGCAGCCTGGAAAAACAATGAGCAGGGTTACGAGCTGGCGAAGAAGTTCGATTACGACGCCAACAAGATCGTCTGGCTGACGCCGTCGCCGGCCAACAATACCTGGGCGCTTGCCGTGCGCAACGACGTCGCCGAGCCGAACAAGCTGAAGACCATGTCGGACTTCGGCAAATGGGTCGCCGGCGGCGGCGCCGTCAAACTTGCGGCTTCGGCCGAGTTCGTCAATTCCGCCGGCGCGCTGCCCGCCTTCCAGACGACCTACGGCTTCCAGCTGAAGCCCGACCAGACGGTCGTGCTCTCGGGCGGCGATACCGCGGCGACGATCAAGGCGGCCGCAGACCAGACGAACGGCGTCAACACCGCCATGGTCTATGGCACCGACGGCGCGATCGAGGCGGCCGAACTCACCGTTCTCGAAGACGACAAGGGCGTGCAGCAGGTCTATGCGCCGACGCCGATCATCCGCGAGGAGGTGCTGAAGGCCAATCCGAAGATCGAGGAGATCCTCTCGCCGATCTTCAAGAGCCTGAGCGCCGACGAATTGCGCAAGCTCAACGCCAAGATCCAGGTCGACGGCGAGCCCGCAAAGTCCGTCGCCGAAGCCTATCTGAAGGAAAAAGGCTTCCTGAAGTAATCATCGCCCGCTCCGCCCCTCGCGGGCGGAGCCTCCCTTTGCCGACAGGCCAGACAGGGTTGGATTGATGGAAGAAACCTCAGCGGTCCGCAGGCTGGACCGGCTCGGCGTGGTTCTGGTGGCCGGCGGCATTGCGGCGACGGCGCTGATGCCCTTCATCTATGTCAAGGCGAACCGCATCGCCGCCGGCAAGCCGATGCTGCTGACGCAGCTTCTTCCCCAGCCCTCCGTCATTGTCCTTATCGTCCTCCTCGTCCTGACCGCCTTAGCCACCTTGTTCCTCGCCAATGCAGTGGCGCGGCTTGTGGTCGCCACGTTTTGCCTGGCGGCGCTGGTCGCGGCGATCGGCCTCGTCTCGACCGCGGCGACGCCGCCCGGCAGCACGGTGGCGCGCATGACGCCCGGCGGCGGTTTCTGGCTGCTGTTTGCGGTGATCGGGCTGATCATCTCGGACGCGCTGGTCAAAATCCGGCTGGCGCCCTGGATGCGGGTGGCAGCGCTGGCAGCTTACACGGCGCTGCTCTTCACCTTCCTCGCCTCCGGCCTGCTCGACAGCCTGTCGATCATGAAGGAATTTTCCACGAGGGCGGCGCAGTTTCGGACGGAGGCATTTTCGCATCTGCTGCTGGCGCTGGGCTCGCTCGTTATCGCCATCGTTCTCGGCCTGCCGCTCGGGATCCTCTGCTTCTGGGTGCCGAAGCTCAGGGCCGTCGTTCTGCAGGGTCTGAGCCTCATCCAGACGATCCCCAGCCTCGCGCTCTTCGGCCTGCTGATGCTGCCGCTCGGTTATCTCGCCACCCATGTGCCGCTGGCGGCCGCTGTCGGCATCCGCGGCATCGGTACGGCGCCGGCGTTGATCGCGCTGGTGCTCTATTCGCTGCTGCCGATCGTCGCCAATACCGTCGTCGGCCTGCAGGGCGTCGATCCCTCGGTGCGCGATGCGGCGGCCGGCATGGGGCTGACCCGCCGGCAGATCCTTACCGGCATCGACATGCCGCTCGCCTTTCCGGTCATCCTCACCGGCATCCGCATCGTGCTGGTGCAGGCGATCGGCATGGTGACGATCGCCGCGCTGATCGGCGGCGGCGGTTTCGGCATCTTCATCTTCCAGGGGCTCGGCCAGACCGCGATGGACCTCGTCCTGCTCGGCGCCGTGCCGACCGTCTTCTTCGCCTTCTCATCGGCCGTCATCCTTGATGCGGTCATCGACAGCATCCGGGGGCCCGCCGCATGAGCATGATCGAGATCAGCAACGTCACCAAGCGCTACGGTGCGGCGACCGTCGTCGACAGGGTCTCGATGCGTGTCGAGAAGGGCGAGATCACCGTCATCGTCGGCACATCGGGCTCCGGCAAATCGACGCTGATGCGGATGATCAACCGGCTGGTGCCGATCAGCGAAGGCGAGATTTTCGTCGGCGGGCAGAATGTGATGGATGTCGAGGTGACCGAGCTTCGCCGCCGGATCGGTTATGCCATCCAGGGACACGGCCTGTTTCCACACCGCACCGTGGCGCAGAATATCGCCACCGTGCCGCAGCTGCTCGAATGGGATTCCAAACGCATCGCCGCCCGCGTCGAGGAGCTGCTCGGGCTTTTCAACCTCGATCCGGCTGAGTTCGCCGACAAATATCCGCATCAGCTTTCCGGCGGCCAGCAGCAGCGTGTCGGCGTCGCCAGGGCGCTTGCGGCCGAGCCGGAACTGCTGTTGATGGACGAGCCCTTCGGCGCGCTCGATCCCGTCATCCGCGGCAAGGCGCAGGACGACCTGCTGGCGATCCAGAAGCAGTTCGGCACAACCATCATCCTCGTCACCCACGATATGGACGAGGCCTTCCATCTCGGCAATCAGATCGCGGTGATGAGCAAGGGCCGATTGCTGCAATGCTCGACGCCGGAAAAGATCCTCACCGAACCCGCCGATCCCTTCGTGCAGCAGCTGACCGGCACCTCCGACCGCGCGCTGAAGCTGATGTCGCTGCTGCCGCTGAAGGAGAGCATGGAGCCGGCCAAGGGCGGTCTTTCCTATGCCTTGCCGCAGTCGCTCAGCCTGCGCGACGCGCTGGCCGAAATGATCTGGCAGGGGGTCGACGAGGCGGCCGTGCAGGACGATGAAAAGGGGCCTGTGGGATCGATCTCGATGGCGCGGCTGCTCGAACTGGGCCGCAAGGCATGAAGCTCGTCGCCGCCAATTTTTTCCGCGTGGCCGCGCTTGCCCTGCTGCTCATCCTGCTGTTCAGGACGGATTGGCTCTCCTTCCTGTTTGTGCCGCTGACGAACAATAATGCGCCCGCGGTCTATACGCAGAACAGCCTCGTCTCGCTGGCGCTCGGACATCTGCAGCTGGTGATCGGATCGATCGCCTGCAGCGCCGTGCTTGCCGTTCTCGGCGGCATCTTCGTGACGCGACAAAGCGGCGCCGATTTCCTGCCGCTGTCGCGCGCCATCGCCAATGCCGGGCAGACCTTCCCCCCTGTCGCGGTGCTGGCGCTCGCGGTGCCCGCCACCGGCTTCGGCGCCATGCCGACGCTGATTGCGCTCTTCCTCTACGGCCTGTTGCCGATCTTCGAAAACACCGTCGCGGGGCTGAAACAGGTGTCGCCGCAGGTGCTCGACGCCGCCGACGGCATGGGGATGAACGGCACGCAACGTCTTTTCCGCGTCGAGCTGCCGCTTGCCCTGCCGCTGATCCTCGAAGGGCTGAAGGTCGCGACGGTGATCAATATCGGCACGGCAACGATCGGCTCGACGGTTGCGGCCAAGGGCCTCGGCGAGGTGATCATCGCCGGGCTGATATCGGACAATACCGCCTTCATCCTGCAGGGCGGGCTGATCGTCGGCCTGATGGCAGTGTTGATCTATGACGCCATGGGCCTCGTCGAAGCGGCGATCACGCAAAGAATCGGCTTGCGCGCGGCTTAAGATGACCGCTACCAAGGCTGCCGTGATCGACGCAATGGGAGGCAGAATTGGCGAAGATGATCCACTCCATGATCCGTGTTCTCGACGAGGCGCGCTCGGTCGAGTTCTACAGCAAGGCGTTCGGTCTTACAGTCGCCGACCGCGTCGACTTCGACACCTTCACGCTGATCTATCTGAGCAATGCCGAGACCGGATTCGAGCTGGAGCTAACCGTCAACAAGGGCCGCACCGAACCCTATGATCTCGGCAAAGGCTATGGCCACCTCGCCGTCTCGGTCGAAGAAGTCGCCATTGAGCGCGAGCGCATGGTGAAACTGGGGCTCAAACCCGGCGAGCTGGTGGAGCTCAACCGCGACGGCAAGTTGTTCGGCCTGTTCTTCTTCGTCAGCGATCCCGACGGCTACAAGATCGAAGTGCTGCAGCGCCACGGGCGGTTTCTCTAGGACATAAGATGATTGCGAAAACTGCGCTCGATTCCGGCTGGACGCTTCACTGCAACGATACAGGAAGGCCGGGACTGCCGGATGCGATACCGGCGACGGTGCCGGGCTGCGTCCATACCGACCTTCTCGCCAACCGGCTGATCGCCGATCCCTATATCGACGTCAACGAGATCACCAATGACTGGATCGGCAAGACCGACTGGACCTATCGCTGCCGGTTCGAGGCCGCGCCGGATGAGGGCAGAGTGCATGAGCTCGTCTTCGACGGGCTTGATACGATCGCGGTCATCCGCCTCAACGGCGAAGAGATCGGCCGCACTTGCAACATGCACCGCACCTACCGTTTCGATGTTTCCGGGCTGCTGAAGGCCGGCGTCAACGAACTCTCCGTCACCTTCCGCTCCGCCTATGCCTATGGCGCGGAGATGGAGAAACATTACGGCTACCGCCCCAACAACTATCCGGGGCCGGGCAATCTGATGCGCAAGATGGCCTGCAATTTCGGCTGGGACTGGGGGCCAACGCTGGTGACGGCGGGCGTCTGGAAGCCGGTGCGTCTGGAAAGCTGGGACCGGGCGCGGCTTGCCGAGACGCGGGTGTCTGCAAGCCTTGCCGGCGGCGACGGGCTGGTGACGGTGCATGCGAGGCTGGCGCGCCATGGCAAAGCCGGGGCGTGCCTGCTGGTTGCCGCAATCGGCGGCGTGACGACGGCGGTGGCGGTGGCCGCCAGCGAAGACGAGGTGTCTTTCCAGGTCACCCTTCCCTCGCCGCAGCTCTGGTGGCCGCACCATCTCGGCGCGCAGCCGCTCTATGCGCTGACACTAAGCCTCATCGACGAAGCCAGCGGCGATCTGCTCGACAGCTTCGAGCGCGAGCTCGGCTTCCGTTCGCTCAGGCTCGATACCTCGGCCGACGAGCACGGCTCGGCCTTCACCTTCGTCATCAACGACGTGCCGCTCTTCATCGCCGGCGCCAACTGGATTCCCGACGATTGTTTCCCGTCGCGGGTGACGGCCGACCGTTACGCCGCACGGATCGGCGAGGCGAAGGCCGCCAATATCCATATGCTGCGCGTCTGGGGCGGCGGCATCTTCGAGCGTGATGAGTTCTACGCTGCCTGCGACCGGGCCGGCATGCTGGTCTGGCAGGATTTCCTCTTTGCCTGCGCCGCCTATCCGGAGGAGGAGCCGCTTCGAAGCGAGGTCGAGGCGGAGGTGCGCGACAATGTCGCGCGGCTGATGCCGCATGCCTCATTGATCCTCTGGAACGGCAATAACGAGAATATCTGGGGCTTCGACGAATGGGGCTGGCGGCCGGTCATCAGGGCCGGCGAGAGCTGGGGGCTCGGCTATTATCTCGACCTGCTGCCGAAGCTCTGCCGCGAGCTCGATCCCGACCGGCCCTATTATCCCGGCAGCCCCTATTCCGGCTCGATGGAGATCGAACCCAATGCCGACGGACATGGCTGCAAACATATCTGGGACGTGTGGAACGATGTCGGCTACGAGATCTACCGCAACTATATCCCGCGCTTCTGCTCCGAATTCGGCTGGCAGGCGCCGCCCGCCTGGGCGACGATCGAAGAGAGCGTACACGATCAGCCGCTGACGCCAGAATCGAACGGCGTTTTCCATCATCAGAAGGCGACGCAGGGCAATGACAAGCTGATCCGCGGCCTCGCCGGCCATCTGCCGGAACCGAAGACGATGGAGGACTGGCACTTCGCCACCCAGCTCAACCAGGCGCGCGCCATCCGTTTCGGCATCGAGCACATGCGCTCGCATCGGGCTATCTGCAAGGGCGCGGTAGTCTGGCAGTTCAACGACTGCTGGCCGGTGACCTCCTGGGCCGCGCTCGATTCGGCTGGACGCCGCAAGCCGCTCTGGTATGCGCTGAAATCAGCCTATGATCCGCGCCTGCTGACGATCCAGCCACGCGAGGCCGGACTGGCTGCGGTCGCCGTCAACGAGAGAACGCTGTTCTGGCGGGCGAAGATTGCCGGCAAGCGTTTGACGCTCGATGGAACCGTGCTCGCTGAATTCGAATTCTGGCGGCTGCTCTGCGACCGTTTCGAAGCGAAAGAGTTTCCGCTGCCGTGCAATATCGTCACTCCGAACTTACCGAAGGACGAAGTCGTTGTCGTCGAGATGCTGGACCGGCGGGCGTTTCACTATTTCGTCGAGGATATCGACCTCGCCCTGCCAGCGCCGCGGCTGAGCGTCGATGTCACCGGGATCGACGGGGGCTTCGCCATCACGGTGACGGCGGAGAATTTTCTCAAGGACCTCTGCCTGATGGCGGATCGGCTGGATCCGGAGGCGGTTGTGGATTCGATGCTGGTGACGTTGTTGCCGGGCGAGAGCCATGTGTTTGCGGTGAAGACGGTAAAGGCGATCAAGGCGGAAGATATCACCGTCGGCACCGTGCTGCGATCGGCCAATGATCTTGTTGCCGGTTCGCGCCAGTGACTGCCCCTCACCCTAGCCCTCTCCCCGCTTGCGGGGAGAGGGGACGTGCCCTGCGAGAGTTTGGTGGGAACGGAGAGCTTGCGGCATGGTCCCTTCGCTCCGTTTACGGGGAGAAGGTGGCGGCAGCCGGATGAGGGGCCGCCAAGCTCACGACATCACCAACACCAAAAAGGCCCCGCTGCTAACGGGGCCCTTCCAGCTCGGTCCATCGGACGAGATTACATCCAGTAGGGCGGCACGCCGTAGTAATCATAGACCCGGCGGCCATTATCGTTGTACCAGGTGTCGTCATCGTCCGAATAGCTGGGTGCGCCTTCGATCTGCTCCTTGGTCAGGTCGATTCGATAACCGTCCAGCTGGGTGTCGTAGTTCAGCTTTTCCCAGGGCAGCGGATAGTGGTCGTGACCGATGCCCAGGAAGCCGCCGAAGCTCAGCACGGCATAGGCGACGCGTCCATCACGCTTGCCGATGATCAGGCGTTCGATCGAGCCGATATGCCGGCCATCAGGGCCATAGACTCGGGTGCCTTCGACGCGGTCGCTGGCGATCAGCGAATGCGTTTCCTTGGTGTTCGGGTCACGGCGGCTGGCGTCGGTGTCCTGATTCAACATTTGAACCTCCTTTGGGTGTTTCCTCATGGTTGGTATGAAGGGTCAACGCCATTGCGGACTCAAAGTTCCCACCCTCTCGACGACGCGATGGGCTATTGTTGACGTTTACGTCAAGGTTAGTATAGCTTCATACGGCTTGAACCATACAGGCAATGGCATAAGCTGCGGGACTGGAAGATGGAGGATGCTTCCGGTCAATTGCGGACCGGTCGACCACGATTCGATCGGCGCGGCGGCCGCAAGGGAGAGAGAGACACGATGAGCAGCATTTCCGTCCATCCGAACGGAGCAAAAGCGGACAAGCCCTGGCTTGCCACCTATCCCGATATGGTTCCGGCCGAACTGCCGCCGCTGGAACATGCCTCGCTCGCCGAACTTCTGGAAAAATCCTGCGCCCGTTACGCTGACCGGACGGTTTTTTCGAGCATGGGCAAGGCGATGAGCTATCGCGAGCTCGAAAGCCAGACGCGCAAGGTCGCCGCCTGGCTGCAGAGCATCGGCCTCGAGAAAGGCGACCGCGTCGCGGTGATGATGCCGAATGTGCTGCAGAACCCCGTCGCCACCTATGCGATCCTGCGGGCCGGCCTGGTGGTCGTCAATGTCAATCCGCTCTATACGCCGCGCGAACTCGAACACCAGTTGCGTGATTCCGGCGCCAAGGCGATCTTCGTGCTGGAGAATTTCGCCCGCACCGTCGAGCAGGTCCTCAACAAGACCGACCTGCGCCATGTCGTCGTCACCTCGCTCGGCGAAATGCTGGGGCCGAAGGGGCTGATGGTCAATTTCGTCGTGCGCAAGGTCAAAAAGCTTGTTCCCTCCTGGTCGATCCCGCAGCATAAGAGCTTCAGTCAGGTGCTCAGCGAAGGCGCAAGGAAAAGTCTCCAGCCGGTCGCGCTGACGGGTGGAGACATCGCCTTCCTGCAATATACCGGCGGCACAACGGGCGTTGCCAAGGGCGCGGTGCTGACACATCAGAACCTGCTCGCCAACAAGCTGCAGCTGTCGCTGTGGCTGCGGTCGGCTTTCCAGCGCAAGAAGCAGCCGGAGGTGCTGAATTTCCTCTGCGCGCTGCCGCTCTACCACATCTTCGCGCTGACGGTGAATTCGCTTATGGGCATGTCGCTCGGCGCCCACAATATCCTCATCGCCAATCCGCGCGACATTCCCGGGCTCGTCAAGGAGTTCGGAAAGTCCAACATTCACATCTTCCCCGGCCTCAACACGCTGTTCAACGCGCTGATGAACAATGCCGAATTCGCCAAGCTCGATTTCTCCTCGCTTGTCATGTCGCTTGGCGGCGGCATGGCCGTCCAGCGCCCGGTCGCCGAGCGCTGGCTTGCTATGACCGGCACTTCGATAACGGAAGGCTACGGTCTTTCCGAGACCTCGCCCGTTGCCACCGCCAACCGCTTCGATTCGGCCGAGTTCACCGGTTCGATCGGCCTGCCGCTTCCCTCTACCGATCTCGACATTCGCGACGAGGACGGCCGTTCGCTGCCAGCAGGCGAAATCGGCGAGATCTGCATCCGCGGGCCGCAGGTGATGGCGGGCTACTGGCAGAAGCCGGAGGAAACGGCGCGGGTGATGACATCAGACGGCTATTTCCGCTCGGGAGATATGGGTTTCATGGACGAACGCGGTTACACCAAGATCGTCGACCGCAAGAAGGACATGATCCTCGTCTCCGGCTTCAACGTCTATCCGAACGAGATCGAGGAAGTCGCCGCCATGCATGCAGGCATCCTCGAAGCCGCGGCGATCGGCGTGCCGGACGGCCATTCCGGCGAGGCGGTCAAGCTCTTCGTGGTCAGAAAGGATCCGAACCTGACGGAAGCGGAGGTAAAGGCCCATTGCATCGCCAACCTCACCAATTACAAGCGCCCGCGTTTCATTGAATTCCGCGCCGAACTGCCGAAATCGCCCGTCGGCAAGATCCTGCGCAAGGACCTGCGCGGCTGAATTTGACACTGTGATGAAATTCAAGCCATCCGCTTCCCGCGGGTGGCTTTTTTCATATTGGAGCGACGGCTGAACTTGATTTGCGCCTGAGAAAGCGAATAGTTTCCGCAACCTTTCCGCCTCAAAAGGAGCCTCCCATGAACGCCATCGTCGAACAGCTGAAAAACACTGCTGACGCCACCAAGGCGACCGATCTCCGCGCCGCCTTCGCCGCCGATCCGCAGCGCTTTTCGCGCTTTTCCGTCTCGCTCGACGATCTGCTGATGGATTATTCCAAGACGGCGGTGAACGACGAGATCCTTAAGCTCTTGGTCAAGCTCGCCGAAGAGGGCGGCGTCGAAAAGAAGCGCGAGGAGATGTTCTCCGGCAAGGCCATCAACTTCACCGAGGACCGCGCCGTCCTGCATACCGCGCTGCGCAACCGCTCCAACACGCCTGTCCTCGTCGACGGCAAGGACGTCATGCCTGACGTCAACGCCGTGCTTGCCGCCATGGGCAAGTTTGCTGACGAGATCCGCTCCGGCACGCTGAAGGGTGCCACCGGCAAGGCGATCACCGATGTCATCAATATCGGCATCGGCGGCTCGGATCTCGGCCCCGTTATGGCGACTCTGGCGCTTGCCCCCTTCCATGACGGCCCGCGCGCCCATTTCGTCTCCAATATCGACGGCGCTCATATCGCCGATATCCTGAAGCTGGTGCAGCCGGAGACGACGCTCTTCATCGTCGCCTCTAAGACATTCACGACAGTCGAGACGATGACCAATGCGCAGACGGCGCGCAATTTCATCGCCAAGGCGCTCGGCGAAGCAGCCGTGCAGCACCATTTCGCCGCCGTCTCGACGGCGCTCGACAAGGTCGCCGCCTTCGGCATCGACAGCGCCCGCGTCTTCGGCTTCTGGGACTGGGTCGGCGGTCGCTATTCGATCTGGTCGGCGATCGGCCTGCCGCTGATGATCGCCATCGGCCCGGAGAATTTCGGCAAGTTTCTCGACGGCGCGCACGCGGTCGACAATCATTTCCGTAAGGCGCCGGTTACCGAGAACCTGCCGATGCTGCTCGGTCTGATCGGATTCTACCACCGCAATGTGCTCGGCTACCCGACCCGCGCCATCCTGCCCTACGACCAGCGCCTGTCGCGTTTCCCGGCCTATCTGCAACAGCTCGACATGGAATCCAACGGCAAGGGCGTGACCGTCGACGGTACGCCGGTCGAGGGCAATTCCGGCCCGGTCGTCTGGGGCGAACCCGGCACCAATGGCCAGCACGCCTTCTATCAGCTCATTCACCAGGGCACGAGCATCATCCCGGCCGAGTTCATGATCGCCGCCAATGCCTTCGAGCCGGAACTGCGCCACCAGCACCAGCTGTTGATCTCCAACGTGCTTGCCCAGTCCGAGGCGCTGATGAAGGGTCGCACCTTCGCGGAAGCCAAGAAGCAGCTGACCGACAAAGGCATGGACGACAAGAAGGCCGATTTCATCGCGCCGCACCGCGTATTTGCCGGCAACCGGCCGTCGATCACCTTCGTCTACGACAAGCTGACCCCTTACGCCCTCGGCCGCCTGATCGCGCTCTACGAACATCGCGTCTTCGTGGAAGGTGTGCTCTTCCGCATCAACTCCTTCGACCAGTGGGGCGTCGAGCTCGGCAAGGAACTGGCGACCGGCCTGCTGCCCGTCGTCGAGGGCAAGCAGAGCGCGGCGAGCCATGATTCCTCTACCCAGGGCCTGGTCGCGGCGCTGGCGAAGCTTGCGAAGTAAATATGGAGAGGTTTTTGCCCTGTCGCCCCTCACCCTAACCCTCTCCCCGTAAACGGGGCGAGGGGACGTGCCCTGTGAAAACTGGGTGGGGGACGGAGAGG
>NZ_NWSZ01000048.1:0-28695 GCF_002531885.1 Rhizobium sp. L9
ACTGCTTCTCGCCAGCAGAATGCGCAAACTACCTTACAAACTCAGGATATGCTTCCGTATGAAAGCAGCAGGCTCTAGCGCCGCAGAAACGATAGTCCAATCAGTTGTATCGATCTTCAGGTGACGACGAAATAGTTGCTAAAAGGATAATATTCTAATATATGTAGTTCAGGCGCTTCTTATATTTCCCTAGCAGCAAGCAACGTCCGTCCATTCGGCGGCGCCTATTATTCTATTCAAAGGGCAGTTCGATTTCATGAAGTAGTTCAGATCTATGGGGGGGAATCATGCGAAAATGGCGATCTTCTCTACTGACGTCTCCATATGGGAGGCGCCGTGTTTTATCGGCAATCGCCGCGTTGCCCGCGTTCTGCGCAGTGGTGCTCTTCACCGAGGTTGCATATGCGCAAGCGCCGACCGAAGAACAGCGTGACGCCATCCGAGCGGAATGCCGCTCCGATTTCATCGCCAAATGCTCCGGGGTGACGCCAGGAGGAATGGAGGCGCTTACCTGCTTGCAGCAGCATAGCGCCTCGCTTTCGGCGGGATGCCGGAATGCGGTTTCCGCGGTGACTGCAAAACCTAAATCGACATCGGCGCAGCCGGCGCCGGCGCCGGCTGCGCCTGCGGATACGACGGCGAGCGCTCCGGCGGCCGCGACCGGGGCGCCGGCGCATCAGCCAACGCAGGCACAGCGAAATGCGGTCAAATCGGCTTGCCAGCGCGATTTTATGGCGCAATGTTCCGGGGTAACGCCGGGAGGCGCCGCGGCGCTCAGTTGCCTGCAGGAGCATAACGCCGCTTTATCGGCGCCATGCCAGCAGGCGGTCGCCGCGTTGGGGGGAACGGGTGCGCCGACGACCGGCGGTGCAGGCGCCACGGGCGCGATCACGCCGGCTCCGCAAGCAATGATGCCGGCCTTCTCACCGCGCGAGGAAGTGATGATCCTGCGGGAAACCTGCGGAGCGGATTTCCGGGCCTTGTGCCGCATGGTGCCTTTGGGGGGAGGACGAGGCATCGCCTGTCTGCGGAACAATCTGCAGCGGGTGTCGCCGGCCTGTCATCGGGTCCTGACCTCGGGATTGTAGCACCCAGCCGAAACTTGCATGCAGAATGGGGTGATCGCGCTCCAACGGAAATTTCCGCGAGTGCGATCTGGCCAAGACCGCAGACGGAAGTTGCCCGCCTCTATGCCTTGCATCTCACACATTTCATGTCCGGCTCCGGCAGGTCCGCCAGCCAGTCTGCAATTCGATGAAATCAATGACGACACGAACGAAAGGCATTGCCATGTCATCGACTTTCCCTTTTCCGCAATTGAAGCGGATGCTTATATATGCGTCGGTTTCCGCAAGCTTGGTGCTGCCGACAAGCGCTTGGGCGGATGATGCAAAAGAGCTGCTCAAGAAGATGTCCGATTTTCTGGCAGCGCAGGAGACGATCTCCTTCACATATCAATCTTCGCTCGAAGCGGTGACGCCCGCCTTCGAAAAGCTCCAGTTCGTGAGTTCGGGGACCGCCAACCTAACCCGTCCCGATAAGTTGCGCGTGGCGAGGACCGGTGGCTTCGCGGATCTCGACGTCAGTTTCGATGGTTCGTCGCTGACAGTACACGGCAAGAATCTCGACGCTTACGCCAAGATCGATGGCAAGGGTTCGCTCGATGATCTGATCGACAGGCTCATGACAGCGGGCGTCGAAGCGCCGGGCGCTGATCTTTTATCCTCCAACGTCTATGACGAGCTCATGTCCGATGTGACGGAGGCCAAACATATTTCCAGTGCTTTCGTCGATGGCGTCGAATGCGAATACCTTGCCTTCCGCACGGCCGAAATCGACTGGCAGATCTGGATACAGACCGGCTCGCAGCCGATACCGCGCCGCTACGTCATCACCAGCAAGCATGTCGTCCAGGCGCCGCAATACACGCTCGAAATCCGTGATTTCAAAATTGGAGCAGATGTCGCAGCCGTTGCCTACACCATCGAGATTCCTGCCAGCGCGAAGACGGTCGATCTGAGCGAACTGCAATCGCTTGATGAGGTTCCGGCCGCCGCCGAAATGGGAGAAGCGAAATGACCTATAACAAGCTGCTGTTCGCACTCAGCGTTGCCGGCGTGCTGACATTCACCGATTTTCGCATTGAGGGGCAGGGATACATGCCATTGTCGGTCGGCTTCGGCACGCCGGCGGGCGCCGTCATCGGCAGGCCGCTGACGCCGCTCTCTTATGCGGGCGTGGCCCGCCGGACGACGCGGCGGGTCGTCACGCGCACGACGACGACTATCGCCGTGCTTCCGGCGGGGTGCCGCTATGGTCCCTATTTCGGCGGCTATTATTATCGATGTGGCGCCTACTATTATGCCAAGAGCGGCAGTGTTTATGTGCAGGTGATCGTCCAATAAAGCTGCGATTGCTTTACCCGACATTCGATATCTCTGCCTCCGCCATGGGCGCGGCCGCCTTTACGGTCGCGCCACGTCGCCTCCAATATTCCTCTAGGCGCTGGAGCAGCACGTAGAAGGAAGGGACGAAGAGGATGGCGAGGCAGGTCGAAGCGATCATGCCACTGAAGACCGATATGCCGATCGACTTGCGGGCCGATGCGCCCGCACCTGTCGCCAGCACGAGCGGCAGGACACCGAGGATGAAGGCAAAGGAGGTCATCAGGATCGGCCGGAAGCGCAGGCGGGCGGCCTCGACGGCTGCATCCAGGATTTCCATGCCTTCCGTCCGTTTTTCACGCGCATATTCGACGATGAGAATGGCATTCTTGGCCGCAAGCGCAATCAGCAGGATGAGGCCGATCTGGGTGTAGAGATTGTTGGCGACGCCCGCTGCCGTGAGTGCGGCCACCGTGCCGAGCAGGGCGAGCGGCACGGCCGCTATGACCGCCAGCGGCAGGATCCAGCTTTCATATTGGCCGGCCAGCACGAAATAGACGAGCAGCATGGCAAGCGCGAAGATGAAATAGATCTGACCGCCCACAGCCTTCTCCTGATAGGAGAGCGCCGTCCATTCGAAACCGGTTCCCGCCGGCAATGTATGGTCGGCGATCTGCTCCATGACCTCCAGCGACTGGCCGGAGCTGAAACCGGCGGCTGGTCCGCCGACGATGGTGGCGGTGGGATAGAGATTGTAGAGGCTGATCAGTGAGGGACCCTGTGTCATGGTGACCTCAACAACGGTGCCGAGCGGCACCATCGTCCCGTCGCCGGCCTTGACCTTCAGATTACGGATGTCTTCGGGACTGACCCGGAAATCGGAAGCGGCTTGCGCATAGACCTGAAAGGTGCGGCCGAATTTGTTGAACTGCGTAACATAGCTCGATCCGACATAGCCGGAGAGAGCGGAGAACACCTGGCCCACCGTGACTCCCAGCGTCTCCGCCTTGATGCGATCGACCGAGACCGCAAGCTGCGGCACGTTCGAGCGAAACGGCGTGCTCAGCCTTTGCAGCGATGACTGGGCGTTGCCGTTCTTGACGATCGTGTCGGCAAGCGTCTGCAGCAGCGGATAATCGGATACGCCGTTCCTGAGTTCCACCTGCATTGTAAAGCCGTTGGCATTGCCGACGCCTTGTATCGGAGGCGGCACGACCACCAGCGTTTTTGCGGTCAGCACATGCTGCAGAGCGTCATTCAGATGCCGATAGATCGACAGCAGGTCCTGCCCCTTCTCCTTACCGCGCTCATCCCAATCCTTGAGGACGACATAGGCGACGCCGGCATTCTGCAGGCTGGCATTGTTGTCGAGAACGGAAAGGCCACTGATGGTCAACACCTGATCGACGCCAGGGGTCGCCTCGGCGATCTTGCCGACCTCTGCCATCACAGAATCCGTCCGCTCTTTCGATGCGCCGTCCGGCAATTGCGCACTGATCAGCACATAGCCCTGATCCTCCAAGGGCAAGAACGCCGTCGGCAAGCGGGTGAGGCCCCAGACCGCAACCCCGATCAGCGCGAGCGCCGCGATGGCCATAATGCCGCTGTGGCGGGTCATCGCTCCGATCAGGCCGGCATAGTGGCGTTCACCCCAGTCATAGCCCCTATTAAAGCCGCGATAGAGAACATTGCGTTTTTCGGGAGGCACCGGCGTGCGAAGCCAAAGGGCGCATTGCGTCGGCTTCAGCGTGACCGCATTGATGGCGCTGATCAGGGCGGTGGCGGCGATGACGAGCGCGAACTGCCGATAGAGTTGGCCGGTCAGGCCGGGCAGGAAGGCGGCCGGAATAAAGACAGCCATTAGCACCAGCGTGATCCCGATGACGGGGCCGAGCAACTCCTCCATCGCTTTCTCAGCGGCCTTTCGGCCCGACATGCCGGCCTCGATGTGACGAGCGACGCCTTCGACGATGACGATGGCATCATCGACGACGATACCGATCGCGAGGACTATGGCAAAGAGCGTCGACAGATTGACCGTGAAGCCCAATGCCGCCATGGCCGCGAAGGCGCCGACGATGGTGACGGGAACGGTCGTCGCGGGCACGAGCATCGCCCGCCAATCCTGCAGGAAAACCAGAATGACAATGAGGACGAGTACGCCAGCTTCGATCAAGGTGACGTAAACCTCGTCGATGGAGGCTTCGACGAATTTCGTCGTATCGAATGGCATGTGATATTCGAGACCCGGCGGAAAGCTCCTTGAGAGTTCTTCCATCTTGGCGCGCACCACCTTCGCCACCGCAATGGCGTTCGCCTCCGGCAGCTGGAAAATGCCGATGCCGGCGGCCGGCCGGCCGTTTTGCGTGAAGGACTGGCTGTAGGTCTGGGCGCCGAGTTCGACGCGGCCGATATCGCGGACGCGCGTGATTCGGCCGCCCTGTCCGCTTTCGACCTTGACGACGATGTTCTCGTAGTCGGCCGCCTCGTTCAGCCGGCCATTGACATTCAGCGTGTATTGGAAGACCTGCCCTTTCGGCACCGGCGGAATGCCGATCTGGCCGGCGGCGACCTCCTGACTCTGCTGCTGCACGACATTGACGACATCCTGCGGCGTCAGGCCGCGTGCCTGCAGCAGGTTGGGATCCATCCAGATCCGCATCGCATATTGGCCGGCGCCGAACACCGTCACGTTGCCGACACCAGGTAGGCGGGCGAGTTCGTTCTGCAGATTGATGACGGCGTAGTTCGACAGGAACAGACTGTCGTAGCGGCTGTCGGGCGAGGTCAGGCTGACGAAGCCGAGGATCGCCGTTGATTTCTTCTGCGTCGTCACGCCCTGAAGCTGCACCGCTTCGGGAAGCGACGACATTGCTATGGCGACACGGTTCTGCACCAGAACCTGCGCCTGGTCCGGATCCGTTCCGATGGCAAAGGTCACGATCAGCGAATAGGTACCGTCGCTGGCGCTGGTGGACTGCATGTACAGCATGTCCTGCACGCCGTTGACCTGCTGCTCGATCGGCAGGGCGACAGTGTCGATAAGCGTCTGTGCGCTGGCACCGGGGAATCGCGTCGTCACCTGCACCGTCGGCGGGACGACATTGGGGTATTGCGCCACTGGCAGCCGGAACAGGGCAACCGCGCCGACCAGCACGAAGACGAATGCCAGCACGTTGGCAAGCACCGGCCGCTCGATGAAGAAGCGCGAGATCATGCTGTTGCCCTCGAACGTTCAGATAAGGCGTGGTGGCGAATTCATTGCGTGGTCGTGTCTGCCTTGGCATCGCCGGCGGCATTGGCCGTCGGGTTCATATCCATCTTCTCGGCGGTGACCTTGCTGCCGGGAATGGCCTGTTGAATTCCCTGGGTCACCACCCAGTCAGCCGGATCGAGGCCGGATTGGATGACCCGGAGCGCGCCCTCACGCTGCCCGATCTTGACCTGCTTCTGCTCGATAACATCGTCCTTGCCGAGAACCAGTACGTAGGTGCCAAGCTGGTTCGTTCCGATCGTGTCGTCGCGCACCAGCAGAGCCTTGTCATCGTGGCCGACCGGCACCCGAACTCTGACGAAGAGGCCGGGCAGCATGGCGTGGTCCTTGTTGTCGAACAGCGCGCGCACCTGAAGCGTGCCTGTGGAGGCATCGAGCTGAGGCGACACGTAGTCGAGATGTCCCTTATGCGGATAGCCTTCCTCGGTCTGCAGACCGATCTCCGCGGGGATGCTTGGAAGGTCCGTCTGCCTGAAAGTATGTCCTTGCTTTGCCAGAGTTTCCTTGATCATCAACACCTGCGTTTCGCTGACGTTGAAATAGGCATAAAGCGGATCGGTCTGGACAATGCTGGCGAGTTTGGTGGGGCCGGACACGCCGACCAGCGTGCCGATGTCGACCAGGTGGTCGGTGACGATGCCATCGAAGGGAGCGAGCACCTCCGTGTAGCCGAGGTTGATCGTCGCCAGATCGACATTGGCCTGGGCGTTGAGAATGGCTGCATTCACCTCGTCAAGAGTTGCCTTGGCGCTGTCGACCGCGGTTTGGGTGGTGACCTGTTGCTTCGACAGATTGAGCTGACGGTCATATTCCTGCTTCGCGCCGACCTGCGAGGCTTGTTGTGAGGCGAGTGATGCCTTCGCCTGATCCAGTTGCGCCTGGTAGGTGTCGCGTTCGATGCCGAAAAGCTTGGTGCCCTTCTTCACCATCATGCCGTCCTGGTAGTCGATGGATTGGATATAGCCCTGGACGCGCGCCTCGATATCGACGGCATTGAGCGGCGCGGTATTTCCAGTGAGCTCGAAATAGAGCGTTACCGGTTTCTGGACGGGCTGTGCGACCCGGACCACAGGCGGTGGCGGAGGAACATAAGTGTTTCCGCCCTCCTCGCAGCCGGCGAGGAGCACCAAGCCGGCAAGTGTCAGAAAAAATCGCAGACCCTGATGCAATCCCCCACGCATTGCCGCTGCCTCGACATGTCAAGAGCTCAGTCTTTGATGCGTGCCTCGACGGCGACCCCCACCGGCCAGCCGAAGGTTCAAGGCATGTGATATTATGTCGCGGCATTGCTAATAATTGCAATAGTCCTTGATGCACAATTGAACTGCTTCGCAGAGGCGGAGCGCAGTGTTGGGCTCTTGCCGGTCCAGCCGCCATCGTGAGGTGACTACGGTTTGCCCAGACGTTCCAGGGCGGACTGCAAGGGTGCGTCGGAAACGCGGACCAGGCCGATGTAAGGATTGGCCATGTCCGAAACTAGGAAGACGGCACCGGCGACCGACAAGGCGCAGACAAGGAGAATGGCCAGCACCGTCGGGTTCGGTGGTGCCTGGAGCCCGAAGGTCGTGAAAAGCAGCGAAAGCCAACAGACGACCACGACAAGGAAGGCCCAAGGCAAGCCCTCGCTGCCGGATTCGACCAGCAGCCAGTGAGTTTCGGCCACCATGCCGCTTACATCGAGTGCGCGCGCCTGGATGGAGCGCTGCACGGCATTGCGCGGCGAGAGCGATCGAAGATCACCTTGAACCGCCTCGATATCCTGGTATTCCCCTGCCGCTCCGCCCGATGGCTTATCGGTGGTCTCGGCAGTCCAGCCGCGGCTCAGCCTCCTTTCGATGAGTTGACGCAGCAGCTGGCGCGCACGATCCGTTTCCGGGCCGTATTGCGCCATGACGCGGTCGAGCAGGAGAACCCGCGCAGCCGCCGTCCTCATCTCCACTTCGGCGTTGTCATAGCTCGATTTGGCGGATGCGATCAGCAGACCGAGGGCCAAGGCCGACAGCGTTCCTACCACCGCGGTTGCGAGCCTGATGGCATCTTTGGATTCCGAGCTGAGATGATGATCCGGCAAGCGGCCGCGCAACATCATTCCGATCGATGTTGCCGCCGACAGAAAAACAAATACAAGCCCGCCAAGCAACAGTGAGCTCAAGCCCTGTCTCCGTGCCGACATGACAATGCTGCAAGCTGCGATGCTTGCAAGCTCTATACAAGAATACGGTCATCATAGCGGAAGACAGTGGGAGCGTGGAACTCTTTACTTCCTCATTCCAGAGCGGAGATCACTGCTGGAAGATGAGCAGCACGTAAGCCAGGAACAGCACCAGATGGACGGCGCCCTGCATGAGATGAGTGCGACCGCTGGCAAAGGTAATGATGCTGACGGCAAGGGTGAGCAGGAGCATCACCAGATCACCGTGTTCCAGCCCAAGGGTGACCGGGTGTCCGTAAAGACGGCTGACGGCGAGCATCGCCGGCACGGTCAGTCCGATCGTCGATAAGACCGAACCCAGAAAAATATTGACGGAGCGCTGAAGATTATCGGCGATGGAGGCGCGCACGGCACTGATCGCCTCCGGCGTTGCAACGAGGATGGCCATGACAACGCCGCCGAACGCGGTCGGGGCATGCAGGGTTTCGATGATGTAATCGATCGGCCGCGCAAGCTGTTCGACCAGAAAGACCACCGGACCCATATAGGCGAAGAGCAGAGCGGCATGCGGCCAGACCGGCCGGTGCGAAAGGGCCTGTTCGCCGGGATGCTCATGGCGATGGCCATCGGTGGTGAAATAATCCTGATGGCGGCCAGCCTGGAGAAACAGGAATGTTGCGTAAAGGCCGACCGAGATGATGCCCAGTATCAATTGTCGCGGCGCCGATGGATGCTGGCCGTCCGGACCGGCGAGAAATGTGGGCATGACGAGGCTGAGCGTCGCCAGCGGCACGATGACGCCGAGATAGGCGTTGGCGCCCTGGAGATTATGCTGTTGTTCCGGCCGCCGCCACGCCCCCAGCAGCAATGACAGGCCGACCATGCCATTGAGGATGATCATGACGACCGCAAAGAGAGTGTCGCGCGCAAGCGTGGGATTGTTCTCGCCGTGAATCATGACGGCGGAGATCGCCATGACTTCGATCGAGGTTATGGCTAGCGTCAGAATGAGCGTGCCGTAGGGCTCTTTCAGCCGCTCGGCCAGGTGATCCGCATGCCGCACGACAGACAAAGCTGAGCCGAGCACGACGGCAAACAGCCATGCGAAAACGACGGTGAACCAAAACGGATCGGCAAGCCGCCGGAAAAGTTGCTCCGGAAATGCGAGGAATATCAGGCTGGTTGTGACGCTGACGCCGAGGAACCACTCCTCGCGCAGGCCGATCCTGCCCGCGGCGCGCACTGCAGGCCTGTCAGTCATCGAGACCACCGCAATTCCGCAGATTCCGCCGCAATGCGATCATCAACAACATCATCGTGTCCCGCCCGCTATCCTACCCGCCACATGACAGGAATCGAACAAAGGGTCCGAAAACCGGACCGCCTACCTTCATGCAGAGGCCATCTCGCCTTTTCATTGAAACAAGCTCGCCCCCTAATCCCGGCCCTTGTCGCCACCCAGAATACAAAAGGACCATATCTCACGCCAGACGGCATCTGCCCCCAGGCGCGGGCACTGCAAGCCAAGGAAGACTTTGTTATTCGCGGCCGGTCGCCGGAATCGCTGCGCCGGTAACGACGGCTGCGGCGGGCGATATCAGGAAGGCGATGAGCCGGGCGATCGACTGCGGCGATACCCAGGCGTCCGTTTTTGCATTGGGCATGGCAGCACGATTCTCGGGGGTATCGATCGTGCCAGGCAGAATGCAGTTGGCGGTGATGCGGTCGTCGCGGCACTCGGCAGCAAGCGCTTCTGTCAGCCGGATGACGGCCGCCTTCGAGGCTGCGTAGGCGGCCTGGTTAGGACCGGCCTTCAGGCCGGGCATCGCAGCGACGTGTACGATGCGGCCGTAGCCTGCAGCCTTCATCGTCGGGAGAACCGCCGCGCTGATCGTCAGCGCGGTGCGGGCGTTTGCCGTCATCATCGTATCCCATTGCGCCGGGGCTTCCGGCCCGACCGGCCCCATCTGAAACCCGCCGACGGTGTTGACCAGTGCGCCTACGCCGCCGAAGCGCTTGACGGCTCGGGCGACGGCGGCAGCGCAGGAGGCGTAATCGGTGAGATCCGTTCCGGCAATCGATAGAAACTCGCTGGACGCGGGAAGCTCGCCGGCCAAAGTTTCCAGCTCCTGGCTCGAACGGTTCATGCAGACGAGTTTCACGCCGGCGCCGGCAAGCTCCCGGACAACGGCGCTGCCGAGGTTGCCGCCGGCTCCCGTGACGATCACGGCTTTCTGGTCGTTCATGGCAAGTGATCTCCTGACGGTGCCGTTGCTGGACGCCGCGCATTGTTGGTCCAGGCTGCGCCGCAACGCAACCCCTGCGCAACCGCGCCAGTCAGGTATCTTGAGAACGTTGGCGGAGCAGTGAGCTCCGCCCGTCATCATCCAGCTCCGTCGCGTTGGGATTCAGTGATATTTTTCCCGTTCGCGGCCGAGAATGTCCGGCGCATCCAACTCGGAGATCGGGCGGGTGACATCTGCCGGGATGTCACCGGTGAGCTGCAGGTCGAGATAGCGAGCGCAGCAGACGCGCAGGAAGGACGTGAAGTTTCCGAGATCATGGCCGGCATCGATCGATTCATGGTGCAGCCGGGTAATCAACTGCACGACGTTCATGCCGTCGCGCCGCGCAATTTCCTCGAGCTTCGACCAAAAGAAGTTCTCCAGCCTCACGCTGGTGACCATGCCGTCGATGCGCAGCGATCGGGTGGTGCTTTCTCACAGCCGCGCATTCGCCTTGATGAAGAGCTCACACATGTCGTCCTCTCGGTGCCGCCTCGTCATGCGGCGTTGGTCTCGGGTATTGACGAGGCATCGAGTACGGCCATGAACTGCCGCAGCCAGGAGGGATGCGCCGGCCATGCCGGCGCCGTGACCAGGTTGCCGTCCGAGATCGCATCGGTAATTGAAATATCTGCGTAAATGCCGCCGGCAAGTTCGACTTCCGGCCGGCAGGCGGGATAGGCCGAGCAGGTGCGGCCCTTCAGCACGCCGGCGGCGGCAAGCAGCTGCGCGCCATGGCAGATGACTGCAACGGGTTTTCCGGCATCGAAGAAATGCCGGACCGATTTGATGACGTCGGCATTGAGGCGAAGATATTCCGGCGCGCGGCCGCCGGGGATGACCAGGGCATCGTAATCCTCCGCCCGCACGCTGTCGAAAGTGGCGTTCAGTGCGAAATTATGACCTCGTTTTTCCGAGTAGGTCTGATCGCCCTCGAAATCGTGAATGGCGGTGGCGACGGTCTCACCCGCCTTCTTGCCGGGGCAGACGGCGTCGACCGTATAGCCGCAGGCGAGCAGCGTTTGAAACGGCACCATCGTTTCATAATCTTCGGTGAAGTCACCCGTGATCATCAGGATCTTAGAAGCTGGCATCGCATCCTCCTTGGAACCAACAGGCGAAGATTAACAAAGACCGCCGAGCAGCAGGTACTATGGGAATACTACAGGCGAAATTCTCGGCCGGAACCTGGGTGAGCATCGCGAGTTCTCAGACCCTCTCCCGTGTGTAAAACCGTTGCATCTGGCGGGCGGCAGATGTCACACCGTCCTGACCGTCGCATCCGGGACGGCACAGGCCTCGCCGCCGCCGAAGAGACGGGAACGGGTGAGAAAGCGTTTCTCGCGGCCGTTGTCGAGCGAGAACATGCCGCCGCGGCCCGGCACGACGTCGATGATGAGCTGCGTGTGTTTCCATGCTTCGAACTGGCTGGCGCTGATATAGACCGGCACGCCGCCGATCTCGCCGAGCTTGACGTCGCTGTCGCCGACCATGAATTCATTGGCAGGATAACACATCGGTGAAGAGCCGTCGCAGCAGCCGCCGGACTGGTGGAAGAGGATATCGGGATGGTCCCGCTTGATTTCTGCAATCAGATCAAGGGCCGCATCGGTTGCGAGAACACGCGGTTCGCCGTCGACGGTCGTTTCCATGGTTCTTCCTCCTAAAGTTTGGGGGAAGAAAGAAACCCTCCCCGACCCCTCCCCACAAGGGGGAGGGACTTAACTTGTTGAACTGCCTCGTTCTAAAAGCGATGTATCGCCTTGCCGAGACTTCGGTAGGGAAAGCTGGTGGAGCGGCATTATAAGCCGCTCCCCTTGTGGGGAGGGGTTTTGAACCTCTCCCATATGAAAACATCTCAGAAGAAACCGAGCGCCTTCGGGCTGTAGCTGACCAGCATGTTCTTGGTCTGCTGGTAATGCTCGAGCATCATTTTGTGAGTTTCGCGACCGATGCCGGATTGCTTGTAGCCGCCGAAGGCGGCGTGGGCGGGGTAGGCATGGTAGCAGTTGGTCCAGACGCGGCCCGCCTGGATCTCGCGGCCGAAACGGTAGCAGCGATTGGCGTCGCGGCTCCAGACGCCGGCGCCGAGACCGTAGAGCGTGTCGTTGGCGATTTCGAGCGCCTCCTTCTCATCCTTGAAGGTCGCGACCGAGACCACAGGTCCGAAGATCTCCTCTTGGAACACCCGCATCTTGTTGTGGCCCTTGAAGATCGTCGGCTTGACGTAATAGCCGTTCGCCAATTCGCCGCCGAGATCGTTGCGCGAGCCGCCGGCCAGAACCTGGGCGCCTTCCTGCTTACCGATGTCGAGATAGGCGAGTATCTTCTCAAGCTGCTCCGTAGATGCCTGGGCGCCGATCATCGTTTGCGGATCGAGCGGGTTGCCCTGTTTGATCGCCTCGACGCGTTTGACGGCCTTTTCCATGAAGCGGTCGTAGATCGATTCCTGGACGAGGGCGCGGCTCGGGCAGGTGCAGACTTCGCCCTGGTTGAGGGCGAACATCGCAAAGCCCTCGAGCGCCTTGTCGAGGAAATCGTCGTCGTCGGCCATCACATCGGCGAAGAAGATGTTCGGGGATTTGCCGCCGAGTTCCAGAGTGACCGGAATGAGGTTCTGGCTGGCATATTGCATGATGAGCCGGCCGGTCGTCGTTTCGCCGGTAAAGGCGATCTTGGCGATGCGGGGACTGGTCGCGAGCGGCTTGCCGGCCTCGATACCGAAGCCGTTGACGATGTTGAGCACGCCGGGCGGCAGGAGGTCGCCGACGAGTTCGGCCCAGAGCAGGATCGAAGCGGGGGTTTGTTCGGCCGGCTTCAGCACGACGCAGTTGCCGGCGGCAAGTGCCGGCGCCAGCTTCCACGTCGCCATGAGGATCGGGAAGTTCCACGGAATGATCTGGCCGACGACGCCGAGCGGCTCGTGGAAGTGATAGGCGACGGTATCATGGTCGATCTCGCCGATCGAACCTTCCTGGGCGCGGATGCAAGAGGCGAAGTAGCGGAAGTGGTCGATCGCCAGCGGAATGTCGGCCACCATGGTTTCGCGGATCGGCTTGCCATTGTCCCAGGTCTCTGCCTGGGCAAGCAGTTCCAGCTTGTCTTCCATGCGCTGGGCGATCTTCATGAGGATATTGGAGCGCTCGGCGGCGGACGTGCGGCCCCATTTTTCCTTGGCCGCATGGGCCGCGTCGAGCGCGAGATTGATGTCTTTTTCATCGGAGCGCGGGATGTCGCAGAGTTTGCCGCCTGTGACCGGGGTCACGTTTTCAAAGTATCTGCCTTCGACCGGCTCGCGCCATTCGCCGCCGATATAGTTGCCGTATTTCAGCTTGAATGGCGATTCTACGATTTTCTGATGAAGCATGTCATCCTCCCTTGATGGTCCAGGTTCCCAAGCGAACCAGTGTGAGGAAAATGCGCATGTTTCAGCGGCCGGAACAGAGCATGTCATCCATATCGCAGTGCACACTGTCGCAGGGATGCGACAGGATCGTGTCGTGATTACCGCATGTCGATGGAACCTTCGTGGGCGTGCTCAGTGAAGGTCGAACTTCTTCATCTTTCGGTGCAGAGTGGCGCGACTGATCCCGAGTGCTGCGGCTGCCTGCGAAACGTTACCGCTAGTACGCGACAGCGCGCGCAGCAAGGCTGCCTTCTCGGCTTCGATGATCTCCTCCTGCTGCGAGACCCCAGCCTCATGCAGGGCATCGGCGGCAGGGATGCCGGTGGCGATCCGCCTGTCGTCCAGTTGCAGCGCGATGCGGGCGGCGCGGGTTGCGCCGAGCACGAGGTCGTGCCGATCGACAGCGAGCAGAGCGGCGGCGGAATTGGCGGGGCTCGGGACCATCAGGAAACGGGCGCCTGCAAAGGCCGAACGAAAGAGATTGAGTTCAATGCGCATGGCCGCATCGCGCACGGTCTGCGTCAGGATCGCCAAGGTCATCTCGTTTACGTCGTTGCGGCAGGTAGAGATATCAAGCGCCGCGGCCAACCGGCCACGGTGATCGCGGATCGGCGCCGTCGTGCAGCTGAGGCTGGTATTTGCGCAGAAGAAATGCTGATCGCGGAAAATGGCGACGGCGCGTTCATCGGCGAGCGCCGTGCCGATGCCGTTGGTGCCGATGCTCGCCTCGGTCCAGATTGAGCCGGTCCAGAGGCCGAGTTCGTGAAATTCCTTGTCGTCGCCGGCAGCCCCGCGGCGCTCCAGCGCAATGCCGTTCCTGTCCGTCAGAAGCAAGCAACAGCCGGCCTTGCCGACGGTGCTGAAGAGACGATCGAGCTCTTCCGTCGCGCTGGCAATCAGCTGCCCGGACTGCTCGCGGGCGCGCCGGAACTCCTCGTCGGTCAGGCGCAGCGGCGCCCGTTCGTCCTCGGGTGCGAGCTGGTGCATCGTCATGCACCGCCGCCAGGAGGCGACCACCGGAGAACTGGCGGCGGCGGAGTCGCGTTGGGCCGACGTGTAGACGTGCTCGGCATGTGCAGAGTGTTCGTGCATCGGCTCCTCCCACCGAAATTCAGCGCAGTCTGGTGGAAAAGCCGCGGGTTTGCAATCAGCCCGCACTTGGCGGTCCTCAATCCCCGACTCTTCCCGACGAAAGGACTGAATTCACATTTCGGTGTTCGTGCCGTCTTCGTTGTAACAAAAGACTGCTCCTGTCCGTAGTTCTGTGCAGAAACGAAGTTTGCCGGCGAGGAGAATCGACCATGTTGAACAGACGATTGTTGCTGATGGGCGCCGCTTTCGGAGCGATGGCAGTTCGCTTGGGCCTGATCGGTGAGGCGATCGCCGGCGAGACCTTCGCGGTGACGCACAGCGAGGCGGAATGGCGCAAGCTGCTGACGCCGGATCAGTATGCCGTCCTGCGCCAGGCGGGGACGGAGTCTCCCTTCACCAGCGTCTTGCTGCACGAGGAGCGGAACGGCAAGTTCGCCTGCGCCGGCTGCGACCAGAACCTGTTTTCCTCGGCGACCAAATTCGACAGCGGCACCGGCTGGCCGAGCTTCTGGGCGCCTCTTAAAGACGCCGTCGGCACGGAGCGCGACACCAGCTTAGGCATGACGCGGACCGCTGTGCATTGCAGCCGTTGCGGCGGCCATCTCGGTCATGTCTTTGATGACGGCCCGAAACCAACCGGGCTTCGCTACTGCATGAACGGTCTTGCCTTGACGTTTCATCCGGCCTCGGCCTGATCGGGGAACAGCTGTTGTCCCGATTCTGTTCTAGCGCGGCAACCAAGCCTCGATGCCGCGCCCGGCTGCACGGCCGGTCGCCAGACAGGCGGTGAGGAGATAGCCGCCGGTCGGCGCCTCCCAGTCGAGCATCTCACCGGCGACGAAGGTGCCGGGCAGCGCCTTCAGCATGAAGTCTTCGTTGATGCTGGTCCAGCGGATGCCACCTGCAGAGGAGATCGCCTCGGCAATCGGCTTTGTATCGAGAACCGGTACCGGCAGAGCCTTGATCACGCCGGCGAGACGTTCGGGATCGGCTCGGTCGCGGTCCGGCGCGAGTTCGCGCAGCAATGCCGCCTTGACGCCTTCAAGCCCGGCACCCTTGCGCAGGCGGTTTGAAAAGCTCGACCTGGTGTCCTGCCGCGTCAAATCGCGCGCCAGCCTTTCGATCGTCCGGCCCGGGGCGAGGTCGAGCGTCAGGGCAGCGCTGCCGTGGTGCAGCAGCCGGTCGCGGAGGCTGGCCGCATGGGCGTAGACCAAGCTGCCTTCGATGCCGCTGCCGGTGATGACGAACTCGCCGGGAAAGGTGCCGGCTTCGGATGTGGCGGTGACCGACTTGACGGGCTCGCCGGCGAAACGCGCGCTGAAGCCGGCGCTCCAGTCGACGACGAAGCCACAATTGGCGGGCCGGAAAGCAGCGATCTCGACGCCCCTCTGGGCCAACCAGGGCAGCCAGGCGGCATCCGAGCCAAGGCGCGGCCAACTTGCGCCGCCAAGCGCCAGCAGGGCGGCGTCGCAATGGACGATGCTACGCCCTTCCGGCGTTTCGAAAACGTAACCGTCTTCGACAAGGCCGGTCCAGCGATGGCGGGTGCGCAACGCAACACCCCGCTCTTCAAGCCGCTTGAGCCAGGCACGCAGCAAAGGAGAAGCCTTCATCACCTTGGGGAAAACCCGGCCGGAGGAGCCGACGAAGGTCTCGGTGCCGAGCCCTGCGGCCCAATCCCTGATATCACCGGGAGTAAAGGCGTCGAGAGCGGGACGCAGACGGGCTGAAGCCGTTCCGAAGCGCGTAACGAAACGGGCATAATCCTCGGAATGGGTGATGTTGAGGCCCGACTTGCCGGCCAGCAGGAACTTGCGGGCGAAGGTCGGCATGGCGTCGTAGATCGCCACAGCATGGCCGGAGAGCGAAAGCAGCTCGGCAGCCGCAAGACCCGTGGGGCCGCCACCGATGACTGCAATCCGTTTCTGGCTCATGATGTCTTCGCCCGATTCCTTCCGGCGCAGTTTTGGCGCGGCCGCCGCTCACCTGCAAGGGTGCAGGTTCGTCAATGGTGAGAATGCGTGCATTGACCATGGTCGGCGAGAATCTCGATGACGCGGCACTGGTCGACGCGGCCGTGGCCGCAGCCCTCCACCATCATTTCCAGCTCGGCCTTCAGAGCCATCAGGCTGCGGATGCGCTGCTCAACCTCAACGAGGCGAGCCTTGGCGATGGCGTCGGCCGAGGCGCAGGACTGGTTCGGATCATCCTGCAGCGTGAGCAGCGTGCGGATTGCCTCGATCTCGAAACCGAGCTCGCGCGCGTGGCGGATGAAAGCAAGGCGGCTGATGTCGGCAGGTTCGAAGGATCGCTGGTTGCCTTCGCTGCGGCTCGGGGCCGCAAGCAGGCCGATGCTCTCGTAATAGCGCACCGTCGGCACTTTGACGCCGCTGCGGCGGGCCGCCTCGCCAATCGTGATCTTTTTCATGATTTTTCTCTTGCACCTCTAGTCGCTAGAGGATGTAGGAGGGATGCTTCTGTTTGACAAGGAAGCGGATATGGCTGAGACGAGCGAGACACGATACAGGGTCGGTGGCATGGATTGCGCCGCCTGCGCGAGCAAGATCGATACCGCAGTCAGGCGCATAGCAGGCGTTGCCGATGTCTCAGTCTCGGTGGTGACAGGCACCATGACCATCCGGCATGACGGCAGCAGCGATCTCAAGGCGGTCGAGAAGAAGGTGACGGGGCTTGGTTATTCCGTTTCGCCCTTTGCCGGAAATGCGACGCCTGCGCGTGAAGACCGCCGGCACCATCATCACGATCATGCCGCTCATGGCCATGGAGATCACGACCATGCCGGGCATGATCACGACCATGCCCATGACGAGAAGGAAATCGAAGGCTCGCATGGGCACGACGATGCACCGATGACCGGTCCCTGGTGGCGGAGCAGGAAGGGCCGGCTGACCATTTTTTCGGGTGCGGCGCTCGTTGCCGCCTATGCCGTCGGCCATCTGGTGCCGGCGGTCGCGTCCTACGCCTTCATCGTCGCCATGCTGGTCGGTCTGGCTCCGATCGCGCGGCGCGCTGTCATGGCGGCATTCTCCGGCACGCCGTTCTCGATCGAGATGCTGATGACGATCGCCGCCGTCGGCGCTGTTATCATCAATGCCGGCGAGGAAGCGGCGACGGTCGTATTCCTGTTTCTCGTCGGCGAGTTGCTCGAAGGCGTGGCGGCGGGCAAGGCGCGTGAAAGCATACAGTCGCTGACGGCCCTGGTGCCGAAGACCGCGCTGCTCGAAGACAATGGGCAGATGCGAGAGGTGCCGGCTGAAAGCCTTGCCGTCGGCACGGTTATCATGGTTCGCCCCGGCGATCGCATCTCTGCCGACGGCGTCATCGTATCAGGCGAGAGCGCGATCGACGAGGCTCCGGTGACGGGCGAGAGCACGCCGGTGCGCAAGGGCGTCGACGCCGTGGTCTATGCCGGTACGGTCAATGGCGATGCGGTGCTGAGGGTTCGCGTCACGGCGGCTGCTGCCGACAATACTATCGCCCGCGTCGTCAAGCTGGTGGAAGAAGCGCAGGAATCGAAGGCGCCGACGGAGCGCTTCATCGAGCGGTTTTCGCGCTACTACACGCCGGGTGTGGTCGTCGTTGCCGCGCTGGTCGCGGTCGTTCCGCCGCCGTTCTTCGGCGGCGCGTGGAGTGAGTGGATCTACAAGGGTCTTGCCATCCTGCTGATCGGCTGCCCTTGCGCCCTCGTCATCTCGACGCCGGCGGCGATCGCGGCTTCGCTGTCGGCGGGCGCGAGGCGCGGGCTGCTGATGAAGGGCGGTGCGGTCCTGGAGACGCTCGGCAAGGTGACGATGGTCGCCTTCGACAAGACGGGCACGCTGACGGAAGGCAAGCCTCGGGTGACCGACATCCTTTCCTTTGGATTGGGTGAGGCGCAGCTCCTGTCGCGCGCGGCGGTGCTCGAGCAGGGCTCCAGCCATCCGCTGGCACAGGCGATTCTCCACCGCGCCAAGGCGGACGGCGTGCCCGTGCCACCCGCCTTCGAGCTGGAAGCGCTGCCGGGCAAGGGTGTCACCGGCAAAATCGGCGGCGAGGCAGTTGATCTCTTGTCGCCGCCAGCCGCCCGCGAGCGGGCGGCACTTAACGCGGAACAGGAGGCGCGTATTGCAGGGCTCAATGATGAGGGCAAGAGCGTGTCGGTGCTGCTCGTCAATGGCGCTGCGTCCGGCCTGATCGCCATGCGCGACGAGCCGCGCGAGGACGCCGCGGCCGGGCTCTCGGCGCTCAAATTGGCCGGTGTCAAGGCGATGATGCTGACCGGCGACAACAAGCGGACGGCGGCAGCGGTCGCAGACATGCTCGGCATCGACTGGCGGGGCGAGATGATGCCCGAGGACAAGCAGCGGGTCGTCGGCGAATTGAAGCGCAAGGGCTTCATAGTCGCCAAGGTCGGCGACGGCATCAACGACGCGCCGGCGCTCGCCGCCGCCGACATCGGTATCGCCATGGGCGGCGGCACCGATGTGGCGCTGGAGACGGCCGATGCCGCCGTGCTGCACGGGCGCGTTGGCGACGTGGCGCGAATGATCGCGCTTTCGCAGCGGACGATGCGCAATATCCTCGAGAATATCACCATTGCACTCGGGCTGAAGGCTGTCTTCCTGGTGACCACGATCATCGGGATCACCGGGCTCTGGACGGCGATTCTCGCCGATACCGGAGCCACCGTGCTGGTTACGATCAACGCGCTCAGGCTGCTCCGCGTAGAGGAATAAATCCTTTCCTCTTCGGAGCGCCGATTAGGGCCGATCCGGAATCGAAAACCGCAGAGCCGGCTACAGGCCGGCTCTCGTCGTTCAGGCCTTCTCCACAGTTCGTTTTGTTTAAGACTTCATTATCCATGTTTTTCACAGGAACGCAGTGATTTCAAACCTGCCGTAACGCAACGCACAAACCATCCGTTGACGTGAATTTCGATTCGCGTACTATATCTAGTGTTCAAGGTTCCTTCGATTCGTGAGGATCGCGGGCTAAGACGGGAATACGGTGCGTCTCGCCATGAGGGTGGGGCAAGGCCGGAGCTGCCCCCGCAACTGTGAGCGGAGAGCAACTGTCCGATTTCGGGTCACTGGGGCATGATGCCTCGGGAAGGCTGGGCAGGTGCTTCGACCCGTGAGCCAGGAGACCTGCCTTGAATGAAACGTCCACGGGCGGGGTGTCCGGAAGGTCGCGTGCATGCAGCGGAATGATCCGCGCTGTTGCGCTGCCCCGAACGACCGCATGAGCACTTCGGGGTTTGAAGTCATGTCGAGAGCATCAAGGCCGGCGCCCGCGCACATCCTGCGAGGGACCAAGTCAGGCGTTTAAAGCGCCAACCTTGCCAGATCACTATCAAGCATTTCCCCGGACGCCGCATGGCGCCCGATCCCAGTCCTGCGTCCTGAATTCATTGACTTCACGAGGAACATGATGAGCGTTACCGTTTACAGCAAGCCGGCCTGTGTCCAATGCACGGCCACTTACCGCGCCCTCGATCGCCTGGGCGTGGATTATGAGATCGTCGATATTTCCGAGGATGCCGAAGCGCTCGATCGCGTGCGTGGCATGGGCTACATGCAGGTTCCGGTCGTCGTTGCCGGCGAGCAGCATTGGGCGGGCTTCCGCCCCGACATGATCAGCGCGCTCTCCTGACCGGAGAAAAGGAGTGGGGCTGATCGTCTATTATTCCAGCCGATCCGGGAACACCCATCGTTTCGTCGAGAAGCTGGGATTGCGCGCGGCGCGCATTCCCCTCGGCGCTGAGGCCATCCACATTCGCGAACCCTATGTGCTGATCTCGCCTACCTATTGCGGAAACGGCGGTAAAGGGGCCGTGCCCAAGCAGGTGATCCGCTTCCTCAACGAGGCGGAAAACCGCTCCAACATCCGCGGCGTGATTGCTGCGGGCAACAGCAATTTCGGCGAGACCTATGGGCTCGCCGGCGATGTCATCTCGAAGAAGTGCCAGGTGCCGTACCTCTACAGGTTCGAGCTCCTGGGAACTGCCGATGATATCGCCAACGTCAAAGACGGGATGGGACGATTTTGGACACGGGAACAAATCTGACGCGGGACGCGGGCGCAAAACCGCTGAAAGCGGCCGAAACACTCGACTATCATGCACTGAACGCGATGCTGAACCTCTACGACGACGAGGGAAAGATCCAGCTCGACAAGGATCGCGTGGCGGCCAAGCAATATTTCCTGCAGCATGTGAACCAGAACACCGTGTTCTTTCACAATCTTCGGGAAAAGCTCGATTACCTCGTCGCGGAGGGCTATTACGAGCAGGAGGTTCTCGACCAGTATTCCTTCAATTTCGTCCGCGACCTGTTCGATCAGGCCTATGCCAAGAAATTCCGGTTTCCTACCTTCCTCGGGGCTTTCAAATATTACACCAGCTATACGCTGAAGACCTTCGACGAAAAGCGCTATCTCGAGCGCTACGAAGACCGCATCTGCATGGTGGCGCTGGCTTTGGCGCGCGGCGATGAGGCCCTTGCTCGCGACATAGTCGACGAGATCATTTCCGGCCGCTTCCAGCCGGCAACGCCCACCTTCCTCAATGCAGGCAAGAAGCAGCGCGGCGAACTCGTTTCCTGTTTCCTGCTGCGCGTCGAGGACAACATGGAATCGATCGGCCGGTCGATCAATTCGGCGCTGCAGTTGTCGAAACGCGGCGGCGGCGTGGCCCTGTCGCTGTCCAATATCCGCGAGGCGGGCGCGCCGATCAAGCAGATCGAAAACCAGTCCTCCGGCATCATCCCCGTCATGAAGCTCCTGGAAGACAGCTTCTCCTATGCCAATCAGCTCGGTGCGCGGCAGGGGGCGGGTGCGGTTTATCTGAACGCCCATCATCCCGATATCATGCGCTTTCTCGACACCAAGCGTGAAAACGCCGATGAGAAAATCCGCATCAAGACGCTGTCGCTCGGCGTTGTCGTGCCCGACATCACCTTCGAACTCGCCAAGAACAATGAGGACATGTACCTGTTCTCGCCCTACGACGTGGAACGGGTCTACGGCGTGCCTTTCACCGAGATTTCGGTGACGGAGAAGTACCGGGAAATGGTGGCGGACGCCCGCATCTCGAAGAAGAAGATCAAGGCGCGCGAATTCTTCCAGGTCATCGCCGAAATCCAGTTCGAAAGCGGCTACCCTTACATCATGTTCGAGGACACGGTGAACCGCTCGAACCCGATTGCCGGGCGCATCTCCATGAGCAACCTCTGCTCGGAGATCCTGCAGGTGAGCGAGGCGAGCGACTATCATGACGACCTTTCCTACAAGCATCTCGGCAGGGATATTTCCTGCAATCTCGGCTCCCTGAACATTGCTGCGGCGATGGATTCGACCGACTTCGGCAAGACGATCGAGACCTCGATCCGGGCGCTGACAGCGGTGTCCGATATGAGCAATATCTCCTCGGTTCCTTCAATCGAGAAAGGCAATGACGAGAGCCATGCGATCGGCCTCGGGCAGATGAACCTGCACGGATACCTCGCCCGCGAACGCATCTTCTATGGCTCTGAGGAAGGCGTCGATTTCACCAATATCTATTTCTATGCGGTGACCTATCACGCGCTGCGTGCCTCCAATCGTCTGGCGGTCGAGCGTGGTGTGAGCTTCAAGGGGTTCGAGAATTCGAAATACGCTTCAGGTGACTATTTCGACAAATATACCGAGCAGGAATGGAAGCCGGCGACCGAAAAGGTGCAGGCGTTGTTCGACAAATCGGGCATCCATATTCCGACACAGCAAGACTGGGTGGCGCTGAAAAAGGCGGTGATGGCCTCAGGCCTCTATAACCAGAACCTGCAGGCGGTGCCGCCGACGGGCTCGATCTCCTATATCAACCACTCGACTTCCTCGATCCATCCGATCGTCTCGAAGATCGAGATCCGCAAGGAAGGAAAGATCGGCCGCGTCTATTATCCGGCGCCGTTCATGACCAATGACAATCTCGACTACTATCAGGACGCCTACGAGATCGGGCCGGAGAAGATCATCGACACCTATGCGGCAGCGACCCAGCATGTCGACCAAGGCCTGTCGCTGACCCTGTTCTTCCGTGATACGGCGACGACGCGCGACATCAATAGGGCGCAGATTTACGCCTGGAAGAAGGGCATCAAGACGATCTACTACATCCGCCTTCGCCAGATGGCACTTTCGGGTACGGAAGTGCAGGGGTGTGTGTCGTGTACGTTGTGATTTGATTTCGCTTGTGAGCACTGCCCCTCACCCTAACCCTCTCCCCGTTCTGACGGGGAGAGGGGACTCGCCAGACGAGCCGGCAATAAAGACGGATAAGGGTGCGGCATACCCCCTTCGCCCCGCAAGCGGGGAGAAGGTGCCGGCAGGCGGATGAGGGGCAAATCCGGATACATTCCTCAAGAGGACCACCTTATGAACATACAACTCAAGCCAGCCTCGCGCGTGCGCGCCATCAACTGGAATCGCATCGAGGACGACAAGGATCTCGAGGTCTGGAATCGCCTCACCGGCAATTTCTGGCTGCCGGAAAAGGTGCCGCTGTCGAACGACATCCCTTCCTGGGCGACGCTGACGGCGGCCGAGCAGCAGCTGACCATTCGGGTCTTCACCGGATTGACGCTGCTCGACACGATTCAGAACGGAGTCGGCTCCATCAGGTTGATGGAGGATGCGGCGACGCCGCATGAGGAGGCAGTGCTTTCCAACATCTCCTTCATGGAAGCGGTGCATGCCCGTTCCTATTCCTCGATCTTCTCTACGCTGTGCTCGACGCCTGATGTCGATGATGCCTATCGCTGGTCCGAGGAGAATGAATTTCTTCAGCGCAAATCAGCGCTGGTCATGGAGCAATATGCCTCCGGCGACCCTTTGAAGAAGAAGGTCGCCAGCGTCTTCCTGGAAAGTTTTCTTTTCTATTCCGGCTTCTATCTGCCGATGTACTGGTCGAGCCGCGCCAAACTCACCAACACGGCCGATATGATCCGGCTCATCATCCGGGACGAGGCGGTGCACGGCTATTATATTGGTTACAAATTTCAGCGCGGGCTGGAACGGCTTTCCGAAGAGCTCCGTCAGGAGATCAAAGATTTCGCCTTCGACCTGCTGCTCGACCTCTACGATAACGAGGCGAGATATACCGAAGCGCTCTATGACGGAGTCGGACTGAGCGAGGACGTCAAGAAGTTCCTCCACTACAATGCCAACAAGGCGCTGATGAACCTCGGCTACGAAGCACTGTTTCCGGCCGAAGCCTGCAAGGTCAATCCGGCGATCTTGTCGGCGCTGTCGCCGAATGCCGACGAGAACCACGACTTCTTCTCCGGCTCGGGGTCCTCCTATGTCATCGGCAAGGCCGTGGCCACCGAAGACGAGGACTGGGATTTCTGAGACTTAATTGCAGTCTCCCCTTATCATTTGCTTCGCCATCGACCACATTCACGGAAAATGAATTCGGTGTTCGTCGGTGATGCGGCGTAGTGGGGTTTCGATGTCCTCTTTTTTGAACAAGGCCGGGGCTGCCGTTGAAACGGATGACGGCGCCTGGCCGATCCGCCGGAGGCGGATCCTCGACTGGCTGGTGAACGAGACGCGCGGCGAGCGCTTCATCGACAACATCCTGGTGGCAATGTGCGAGAAGCTTTTGGCAGCGGGGGTGCCGGTGGCGCGCGCGACGCTGCATTTCAGGACTAACCATCCGCAATGGATCGGCGCCCGCATCCTTTGGAAAGAGGGCATGGCGGAAGCGAAAATCGACACATTCGCCTATGGTGTCGAAACCACGCCGGAATTCTTGAAGAGCCCGGTTAACGCGATCCATCAGGGTGCGGAGGAGTTTCGCAAACAGTTGGAAGGTGCAGCCGAAGACGACGAAGATAGTCTCTTTCAGGAATTGCGCGACGACGGCCTCACGGAATACATCGCCTGGCCGATCGAGCATACTTTCGGGAAACGTCACGTCGTGACATTTTCCACATCTCGGCCGGGTGGTTTTACGGGCGAGCATACTGATTTCCTGCGCGATCTCCTGCCGGCGCTGACCCTGGTCAGCGAGATCAGGCTGAAGAACATCATGGCACGCACGCTGCTGCAGACCTATGTGGGACCGCACGCGAGCGAGCATATCCTGTCAGGTGTCACGACCCGCGGCAGCGGCGCGACCGTCGGCGCAGCCATCATGATCTGCGATCTGCGCGATTTCACGGCGATCTCCGATCTCTGGCCGCGTGATGACGTCATCCACCTGCTGAACGATTATTTCGACGCCATGTCGGATCCGATCGAACGACATGGCGGGGAAATCCTGAAGTTCATGGGAGACGGGCTGCTGGCAATCTTCCCGCTAGCCAAGGAGACGGCCTGCCTCGATCTGCTGCAGGCGATCCGCGAAGGGCAGGCGTCGATGGCCGAGCTGAACGAGGAGCACCTGCGCACGGGACGGGAACCGCTGCGCTACGGCGTCGGTGTGCATGTCGGCGATGTCATGTACGGCAATATCGGCTCGCGCCGGCGGCTGGATTTCACCGTCATCGGCCCGGCGGTCAATGTCGCCTCGAGGCTGGAAAGCCTGACCAAGGAGGTCAAGCGGCCGGTGCTCTTGTCGCGGGCCTTCGTCGAAATGGCGGGCTGCGCCAAAGACATGGACAGTCTCGGCACCTTCCCGTTGCGCGGGCTCGGAGAGCCTGTCGATGTCTTCGCTTTTCCGGAACCATAGCGGGCTCAGACGCCGCGCTTGTTTCCCCAAAGCAGCACGTGCAGTTGCGGCAGGACGCGCGGCGCAAACCATTGGTCGACTGTCACCTTCTCGACAAGCCAATGCATGCGATCCATCACGCCGTCGATATCGATGCGCGCGTCGTCGTCATCGGGGGGCGGCGGTGTATGGTTGCCCGGCTGAAGGTACAGGGGAATATAGGGATAGCGCTCGCCCGCCTCTCGGGCGAACGCATAATCGGCATCGTCGAAGACGACGATTTTCAAAGCGATCTCCGGTCCGCCGGCGGACAGCCGAAGACAATTGTCGACCTGCTCCCAGTCTGTCTGCATTCCGCTCGACGGCGGCTTGGGACTCAAGACCAGCGTATCGAGATCGCGAAACCAGTTCCGGGCGACACTTCCCTGAGTTTCCAGCGCGAAGCGGTATCCCTTGGCATGGCCGAGTTCGATCAGCGGCCCCAGCGGCTGGATCGCCGGATTGCCCCCCGAAAGGGAAACCGTCAGCGGTCTGCTTCCGGAAAGCCTGGTGACCTCCTGCCAGATCGCCTCGACAGACATCGGCATCCATTGATCCCTGAACGCGCTATCAACTGCATGAAGGCTATCGCACCAGGAGCAGCGATAGTCGCAACCGCCCGTCCTGACGAACACCGTCGGCAGGCCGATCAATGCGCCTTCGCCCTGTATGGTCGGACCGAAGATCTCGCTGACGCGTATGGTCTCAGCGCTCATGGTCTGTACTCCGCCCAGGTCTTCGGCGTTTCGCTGACGCGGACGGACGAAGTCTCGGGGAAGCGCTGCTTGCACCAGTCGTAGAAGTGCTTGGCCAGGAACTCGGAGGTGACTTTCGAATGACCGAACACGTCGTTCAGATGTCGATGATCGAGAGTCTCGTCGATATAGCTTTTGAGCGGCGAGAGGTCGTGATAGTCGCGAACGAAGCCGTCGTCGTTCAGGGTTTCGGCAGAAAGTTCGATGACGACGATATAGTTGTGACCGTGGAGTCGGGCACATTGATGATTGGCCGGCAGATGATCCAACTGATGCGAGGCGGAGAGATGAAATTCCTTGGTGATGCGGTACATCAACGCACCTCCGTCGCGGCAAATTGCGACACCGCCGCTTTCCAGAAGTCGCGATCCTCGTATTCCGTCGGATCGGCGACACCGGCAAGGTGGAAGGCTTCGCGGCGTTCGACGCAGGTTCCACAGCGCCCGCAATGGAGACTGCCGCCCTTGTAACAGGACCAGGTTTCCGCGAAAGGCGTGCCGTGTTTTGCGCCATCGGCCACGATGTCAGTCTTGGAAATCTCGACATAGGGTGCGAGCAGCTTGACGCTGGCATAACCGTCCAGCGCTTCGTTCTGCATGCGCTGGAAAGCATCGATAAAGCCCGGCCGGCAGTCGGGATAGATGAAGTGATCGCCGCCATGCACGGCGACGGCGACCGCATCCGCTTTCTGCGCGGCGGCCAGGCCGAAGGCGATGGCCAGCATGATGGCATTGCGGTTGGGTACCACGGTGGCCTTCATTGTTTCCTCGGCGTAGTGGCCGTCCGGAACCTCGACATTGTCGGTCAGGGCCGATCCGCTGAGATGGCCGCCGATGGCGGCGATGTCGATAATATGATGGGGGACGGCAAGGCGCGCGGCGCATCGGGCGGCAAAGTCGAGTTCCTTGCGATGCCGCTGGCCATAGTCGAAGGAGACGAGACCGATAAGCTGCTCTTCCGCCGCCATCCTGTGGGCAAGCGAAACGGAGTCGAGTCCGCCGGAGCAGACGACGATGGTTTTCATATTTTGGATTCCCTTGTTTTGACCGGGTGGGCTGCGACCGGATTACACGCGCGCTTCTACGCCAAATCACGCTTCATGAAAACAGTTTTAGCGTTGACCGATCGGAAAGTTGATCTGCGGCGGCAGAAGAAGCTGCAAATTCTCCGCGTCGGGATTGTTGATGCGATGCAGCAGCATGCGGCCGAGATCCTCTCCCGCCGCCGTCAGATCCTCATGGATCGTATCGACCTTCGGCTGCAACTGAGTGAGAAGGCGCGATGTCTCCTTGGCGACGATATCGTAGTCGGCCGCGAGCGTCTGCCCGGCATCGCTCATGCCGCTGATGACGGCAAGCGCCGAAACTTCGCCGGGGCAGATGAAACCATCGGGAGCCCCCGGCGCGGTGGCGCGGCCGCGGATGAAGTCGCGCAGCACATCCGCCGGCGTGTCGAGATCGACGGTCTCGGGGATTTCATAGGCGACGCCGGCCTGCCGTACCGCCGTCATGAAGCCGTGCAGGATATGTTGGCAGAAGGTCAGCCGTTTCGGCGGCAGGATCACCGCCACCTTGGTGCGGCCCTTGGCGATCAGCCGGCGTGTCGCTTCATAGGCAAAGGTGAAGTTGTCGTAGTCGACATAGGGATGCTGCGTCGAAAATTCCGTGCGGCCGTGACAGATGAAGGGAAAGCCGGTTTCGAGCAACAGGCGGACGCGGGCATCGAGCGGCTCGGTCCGGGTGAAGATCAGCCCGTCGGCAAGGTGGTTGCGGATGATGTATTCGGCGGCTTCGACATTGGTTGTCGACAGGAAGTTCGGAGCGACGACAAGATGGTAGGACGTCTCTTTCAGCGCCTTGGCAATGCCGTACATGATCGAGGTGCTGAAGCCGACCACCTCCTCGTGGGAATCAAGCAGGATGGCGACGACGTTGGTGCGGCCTGTCTTCAGACGCTGCGCCGCCCGATCCGGGAGATAGCCGATTTCGCGAGCGATACGGTGCACCCGTTGGCGTGTCTCGAGCGAAATCTGCGGCGCATCGGAAAGCGCGCGCGACACCGTTGTCACCGCAAGGCCGGCGATCGTGGCGATCGTTCGCAAGGTCGGCTTGCCGCGCTTGGGCGTAATATCAACATTTTCGCCGCGATGCGGCCGGGACGGTTCGGTCACTCTAGGCTTTCCATGCTGGAATTGCCGATACAATAACATGATGACTCGGGTTCGCAATCTGAGGAATGAAAACGTTTTAAATTTTAACACCTCATTATCCTTTCGGATTATTTGACTATAATTCAACGTGTTATGCGAATAAGCATATTTTTCTCGGGTGTCGAGAAAGGGCTTGACGACCAAAGGCTTATAACGTTTTAAATTGTTAACCGCGCGGAGGAGCGCGGCTTCATGCCGACCGCCGCAATGGCGGAACGCATCTGGTGGCGGGGAGGGTCCCGCTGCCGATTTCAAACGGGAGGAAATTCATGCGCAAGTTCATGAGCTCGGCAGCTGTCGCTGTCGTGATGCTGGCTGGTTTGGGTGCGGCGCAGGCTGCCGACGTCAAGGAAGTGCAGATGCTGCACTGGTGGACGTCTGGCGGCGAGGCGGCCGCGTTGAACGTTCTTAA
>NZ_NWSZ01000049.1:0-23084 GCF_002531885.1 Rhizobium sp. L9
GTGTCGCATTGCTGACACCGAGACGCTTCCAATGTTTACAGATACTTAAAGAGGGAGTGCACAATGACTCAGGTCCGCCAAGCGGACGCATGGCTCGTTCAGCGATGTTGTTGTCGATTTCGACACGGCCATCGTCGATGTAGACGCTCAAGGCTGCCCATCGCGACAGGGCATATCGCATCGCCTCGGCCAGCCTCTGCTTCTGAGGCAAAGTCGAGAGTGTCGCCTCGATCCAGGCCTTGAGTTCGTCCAGAACAGGCCGGGCATGGTGTTGGCGCAGGGTGCGCCGCTCGTCAGCCGACATGCCTCGGATACGGTTCTCGATATCGTAGAGAGCGCCGATGCGTGACAGCGCTTCCTCAGCGATCGGAGACGGCTTGAGCTTTATCACATCATGGAACTTGCGGCGCACATGCGCCATGCAGGCGGCTTCAATGATCTGGTTGCCATAGAGCTTCTTGTAACCCCCGTAGCCGTCGGCATGCATGACGCCGCTGAAGCTTGCCAGGTGTCAGCCGGATGTGCGCCCCTGCGGTCGGGGCTGTAGTAATAGGCAATGGCTGCGGGAGTGGCGGATTGATAGCCACTGCCGTCAAAGATGTAGACCCAGACCCTGCCGGTTTTTGTCTTGCCCCGCCCGGGGTCGAGAACATCGACCGGGGTATCGTCCGTATGTATTCGGTCGAGTGCGGCGATATGGGCCCTGATTAACAGGACAAGTGGTGTCAGCAATGCAGATACCCGGCCGACCCAGTCGGCCATTACGGATCGGGAGATGTCTATCCCCAACCGGTCGTACATCTCTGACAGGCGGTAGAGGGGAATGTGATCGTCGAATTTGGCGATCATGATGTGGGCGAGCAGCCCCGGCCCGGGTTTGCCGCGCTCGATCGGCAAGGTCGGCATCTCGCCAGCCACTGTCGTATCGCATTCCCTGCAGATCATGCGCTTCTCGACATGCCGGACAATCTTGACCGACGCCGGCACGTGCTCCAGCACCTGGACCACTCTGTCGGCCGCCTTCAGGAACGAAGTGCCACCGCAGGTCGGGCAATTGCAGGGAGCTGCATAGACCAGTTCTTCGGTGGTGAGATCATCGGGTAGAGGCTTGCGCTTCGGCTTCTCGGATGCGTCGTCCAACTCCGGCAGAGGCGGTTTCCCGGAGCGCTGTTCAGCCTCGGCCCGGGAGGCCTCGATCTCCTCCAACATCAGCTCGAATTGCTCGATCTTCCTGTCGATCTTTTCCGAAGACGCGCCATGTTGCCGATGTCGGAGAAGCTCCAGTTGCGCGCGAAGAAGCCCGATTATGGAGTCTCGCTTGATGACCTCGGCTTCCTGGCTCTCAAGTTTTGCCGCCTGTTCCGCGACGAGTGCGCGCAAAGTATTGAGCTCGTCCTGACTGTCCAGCGGCGCTGTTTCCATATCCGCGAAACTAGCCGATTTGCCTCTGACGCACCAGCGTTAAGCTTCCCATGCCCCTGCAAAATATAGCTTTTATCCCGTTCGGCCGGGAGCGGAAGTCCACGCCGGGCGTCGCCAATCGATCCCCTCAACGAGCATCGAAAGCTGCGCCTGCGTCAGGTGCGCTACACCCTCTTTCGCCGTCGGCCAGGGAAAGTATCCGCGCTCCAAAATCTTGTAGAACAGACAGAACCCCTGGCCATCCCACCAAAGAAGCTTGATCCGGTCCGCGCGTTTTCCGCGAAAGCCGAAGATTGCGCCCGAGCCCGGTGCCTCCCTCACGACCGTCTCGACCAGCGCGGACAGACCATCAATGCCACGCCGCATATCGGTCACTCCGCAGGCCAGATAGACCCTCACATTCCCCGATGGGCCGATCATACCGCCTCCACGCAAGCGACGAGCGGGCCAAGCAGCTTCAACTCAACGTCAACCGCAACCTTCAAGCTCCGACCGTTTCGAAGCAAGATCTCAACGATCGTCGGCCTTGTTGCTGCGGTAGACGGCTGGCTTACGCCAACCTCCTCCGTGATTTCCACCGGGAGGAACACCGTCGGCCGATCGGCATAGTTGAATGATTGCCGCCACAAGCGGATCTGGCCCGGATGAATGTCGTGCCGGCGCGCCACATCGCCAATGCGAGCACCGGGCTCATCAGCTTCCGCAAGTATCCTCAGCTTCGCCTCGTCCGACCAACGCCGTCTGCGCTCGGTACCGGACATGATCTCTATGCGAGCCATGAAACCTCTTCGTTCTGGTATTAATGTCAGCACTAATGCTGGTTCTAATGCCAGAACATCGCCTGATTTGGCCGATCAGCAAAAACAGCTCACCGTACGCTCACGACGAAAGTGTGCTGCAGAGGCACGGAAGGAGTTCAGTGTGAGCTAACCCCGTAACGTGAAGCTGCGTGAATGATGGAGGATGGCCCTCCGGGATCGGCTTTCAGGAGCGGGTCTCAAACCAGTCCGAGCTGCTGCGGTAAAGAGCCGTGGTGGTGAGCGCCGGATGAAGAGTTCGGACGAGATCCGAGCAGGTGCGTGTCCGAAAGACGAACGAAAGTGAACCCTCCGAAGACGCGCCGTTATGAATATAAGCGTCGTCGAAACCAGGACTGTTTCGTCATCCTGGGACAAGTCCGCCGGGTGCCTGATGATTGGGCGGGCGGCGACCGGCGTAGAGGGGGCGTGTTGGACACAGGCTTTCACCCGGAACTGCAGGAACCAGGCTCCTGATGCCAAGGGAGAAGCCCAAGCGGAGAAACCGTAAGGCGAGAGTACCGATGCAGGAGACTGGGGCGGACCGATCCGTATGAGCGTTGAGGGCCCTGTAATGGGGCCGGAGCAAAGGGATCGGATCAGGTGGTCGTATTGTTTGGAACAACCGGAAACAGGATGACTCGATAGGTACGACAGACAAGCCGTTTCGGATTGAGAAGCGGCAAGTGTACGAAGCTTACAAAGCGGTCAAAGCCAACCGTGGTGCAGCCGGGTGGACGGTGAGACCCTGGAGATGTTTGACAAAGACCTTGCGAGAAATCTCTACAAGATCTGGAATCGGCGGTCAGTGATCGGATCGCGCAGATGGTGGTCAAGCAGATGATTGATCCGGAATCCGACATCAAAGCTGTTCGACAATCTTCCGCATGATCTCTTGCTGAAGACGGTCAGAAAAGACGTTAAATGCAACTGGGCTCTGCTCTACATCGAAAGATGGTTGACCGCGCCTATGGAAAAGAACGGAGAAGTCATTGAGCGGATGCGTGGTACCCCGCAAGGGGGCGTGGTCAGCCCGATCCTATCGAATCTCTTCCTGCATTACGCGTTTGACGTCTGGATGACCCGGACGCATCCGGATCTACCATAAAGGCCTGGCGCCGGCGAAGATCGGCGGCTACGTCAAACCGACACTGAGGGTGCGGCCGCCGACAACTACACCTTGACGCGTCGCTGGTTGACGCGAATGGCTTTCGCTTGACCCTCCACGCTGGCACGTGCAGCATCGTCGGCCTGATCGATTTCAGGACGAACGCGTGCATCGATCGGGTGGTGATCATGCTCCTGCTCAGGACTCCGATACGTTGAAACGACAACGCCACGGTGCAACAGCTCGTTCATGTCGTGTTACCTCTTCGAAGGCTACAAGCTATCTGGGAAAGACTTACCTTGTAGGGCATTGGCGGAAGGATCGACAATCGAAAAGACAGGCAGAAATCTCGTCTGCAAGGCCGGCCCCAGAAGGGGTCGGAAGGGAAGATCCGTAGGACAGCTCCCGCGAAACCTCTAGAAAAGTCCAGCCTTTTGAGACCTCGCAACCGGCGGAGAGGATGTTGCTGTCCTGCCTCTATTCAACAGACCTCTCCCCCTTTAAGTTCAGTCGGCGAGCGACCCTTGGGCGATCGCTATGCGCCGATCCCGCCCATGCAGACGTATTTCATGGATAAGAAGCCATCCATTCCGTACTTTGAGCCCTCTCGGCCGAAGCCGGATTGCTTGACGCCGCCGAATGGCGCTAATTCGGTGGAAATCAGACCCGTGTTCACGCCAACCATGCCGTATTCCAGCGCCTCTGTGACCTTCCAAACGTTCCTGAGGTCGTTGGCGAAAAAGTAGGCTGCCAAGCCGAATTCCGTATCGTTCGCGAGTTCGATGACTTCCTCGACAGTATCGAACTTGAACACCGGAGCCAGAGGCGCGAAGGTTTCCTCACGCGCAACCTTCATATCCTTTGTGGCACCCGAGAGAAGCGTTGGTTGGACGAACGTGCCTCCGCGAGCATCGCGGTCACCACCAACCACGACAGTCGCACCCTTGGTCACAGCGTCATCGATATGACCATAGAGCTTTGCTACCGCTTCATCGTTGATCAACGGGCCGATCGTCGCCCCGCTCTCAAACCCGTCAAGAACCTGCAAGGCACTCACGCGCATTGCCAGCTTCTCGACGAACCTGTCATGGATCCCGCTCTGTACGTAAATACGGTTCGCGCACACGCAGGTTTGACCCGCGTTACGAAACTTAGAAAGCATAGCCCCCTCGACCGCCTGGTCGAGATCTGCATCGTCGAAAACGATAAACGGCGCATTGCCGCCGAGTTCCAGGCTCAGCTTCATGATCTTCTGGGCGCCTTGCGCCATCAAGATACGGCCAACTTCGGTCGAACCGGTGAAGGTCAGTTTCTTGACGACCGGGTTGGAGCAGACCTCCTCGCCAAACATTCTTGCATTATCCGTCGGGAGGACGCTGAACAAGCCATCGGGTATTCCGGCACGCTCCGCGAGGATCGCCAATGCAAGCGCCGATAACGGAGTCTCGGCAGCAGGCTTGAATACGATCGCGCAGCCGGACGCGAGCGCCGGCGCGATCTTGCGGCACACCATCGCCGACGGAAAGTTCCAAGGAGCGATGGCGGCCACAACGCCAACCGGCTGCTTGATGACAAGCAGTCGCTTGTCGGCCTGGTGACCTGGAATGGTGTCACCATAGACACGCTTGGCTTCCTCACCGAACCATTCGATGTAGGAAGCGCCGTAAGCAATCTCGCCACGCGCTTCCGCCAGTGGCTTGCCCATTTCCGATGTCAGAATTACGGCCAGGTCTTCAGCGTTAGCTACCACCTCTTCGTAGAACTTCCGCATGATCAGCGAGCGTTCCTTCGCCGAAACCTTAGCCCACTTCTTCTGTGCAGCCTTTGCAGCATCGATAGAGGCTCGCACTTCAGCAAGGCCAGCGCTAGGCAAAGAGGCAAGGACGTCCATCGTGGAGGGGTTTAGCACGTTGATGCGTGTGCCGTTTACCCCTTCGCTCGACCACTTTCCTCCAACCAGCATCTGCTCGCGAACGAGAGTCTGGTCCTTTAAACGGCCTAGCAGGGTGCTGGAGATTGCCATGGATCTTCCTTTCTATGCATTGATCATATCTGATTTCGAATGTGTGGTGACCGTGCGTATATCGCGACCATCGGAACGATGAGCAGACCGACGACAGCCTGCTGCGCCGGAAAGTTCAGTCCGAGGCCAACTAGAAGCGAGGTCAGTACAGTCAGGACAAGAACACCGAGCACTGTCGCGCCATAGCCGCCCGCCCCACCAAGAAGCGACGTCCCTCCAATCACCACCGCTGCTACGGTGGTGAAAAGATAAGGGTCGCCCACGCCGACGAAGCCACCACCGGAAAACCCTAGTAGCAGCATGCCCGTGATTGCAGACATGGCACCGCTGACGCTATGGATGACGGTCCAGACCTTGAATTCGGAGATTCCGAGGCGGGCGGCCGCCGTCCGGCTTCCGCCGACGGCGTAAATGCTGCGGCCAAACCAGGTGTTGTACATGAACCATCCAAGCGCGATGGCGACGATAGCCCAGATCACGATGACCGGAGGCAGCGACAGGCCGAAAAACTTTCCGTTGAACGCCGAAATGTTCCTCAGCCATTCGGGTACCGGAGCAAACACTGTACCACCAAACGCCGAGCCGAGTGAGGTGTAGATCTGGACCGCACCGACGGCCGCGAAGCCAACTCCGAGCGACATGATCAGCGCTTGCCCTTGGAGACGGAAGCTCAGGGCGCCATTGGCGGCCCCGACAAGCGCACCGAGGAGCATGACAACCAGCATCGCGAGGGGAGCGGGAATACCTGCGACCATAAGGCTGGGAAGGAGGATGTTCGCGCCTCCAATAATATATGGTATCGAAAGATCGAGCGCACCGACCAGAGCGCACAGGGTCTGGCCAATGGAGGCAAGCCCCAGAAACGCTGCGAGAAGAAGGATTGAACGCGCGTTTTGGGATGATACGAAGCCGGGGACCAGCAATGCACCGAGTGCTAAGAGAGAGGCCAGAAGAACAAAGCCAATGACGATGCTCCGATGAGCCTTGAGCGGGTTAGACTTCTGAGCCGATTTGATTTCGGAATTCATAACTGTCGCGACCATTATCTTGCTCCTTACACAACCGCGCGGCGACTGATGACAAAGACGTTCACGAGAAGTGATCCGACGAGGATTAAGCCGAATGCCATCTGGGTAACGAACCCCGAAACCGTGCCGAAGTTGAAGGTGGAGAGGAGATAGGAGATGAGGAACATGTTGATCGCGCCAAGCGTAGATCCAAGTGCTCCACCACGACCACCGGAGAGGCTCGCACCTCCGAGAACCAGGGCCGTAACAGCCTGAAGGGTGTAGGTGCTGCCCTGCGTCGGATCACCAGAGGAGATCAGCGCCGTGTAGCTGAGGGCGGCAAGTCCAGCGAATGCTCCACCAACAACGTGGGCGATGATGCGGACTGCGTCCACTCGAACGCCGCTCGTATACGCCATGCGCTCATCCGCACCCGTCATGCGAAGGTTGCGGTAAAACATAGTCCCCCTGAGAAGGAGCCATAATGCATACGCTGCAACCAGCAACAGCAAAACAGGTGACATGATGTCGGTCCCCGCCCCCCAGCTAAGCATCCAGTCGGGCGCGACTCCACCCGGTCGGGACATCACCATCAGGTTCAACCCGGAGAGGACAAGAAAACCCGACAGCGTAACGATTATCGGAGCGACACGCACATAAATGATAACCAGCGCCTGGAGTAGCTGGAATGCCGCTCCCAGGCCGACTGCCCATACTATCACTGCGATAGGGTTGGTAATTCCGTTACCCACAAGCCAGGTAATAAGGGTAACGTTGATGAACCCCATCAAGGGGCCAACTGAAAGGTCCACTGCTCCACGACCCGCCATGACAATGGGGGTGAGGGCAAGCGCCGTTAGAATCAAGGGCGTGGCGACAAGGATTGCACCTGCGAGGCCGTTGTTCGTGAATAGCCCGTGTCCGCGTAGGGCAACGGCGACCAAAAGGACGATGAATAGGCCGGCCGGCACGAAGAGGGAACGGTCCTGGGTGATTTGACGGAATGCGATTCCAGACATCATGCAGTCCTTTCCAGATCGAACTCGATGGAGGCGTTTGGCGATTTTCCAAACATTGCGGCCAAGATTGGCTCTTCCGCTATGTCCTCGCCTGCTAGCGACCGGAAAAGCCTTCCAGCAAAGAAGACGTCGACGCGGTCCGCAAAGCCGATGAACTCTTCGATTTCGCTTGATAGATAAATCACGCTGCCACCCTTCTCCGTGAACAGGCGCAGTTCGCGGTAGAGATCGCGCTTCGTTCCGAGGTCGACACCGCGAGCGGGATCGTTAAGGACGATGACGGACGGTTCGTTTGCAAAGGCACGGCCGATCAAAACTTTTTGCTGATTTCCGCCCGACAGTGAGGTGATCTTGTTCGCCGGACTTCCAATCTTAATCCGGAGCCGATCCACCTCGCGTTTGAACATGGGTTTGAGGCCGGCCTTATTGATTATACCAAGAGGACCGAGGTTCTTGCGATAGACGCCGATGGCAAGATTTTCGAAGATGCTCTGCTGAGGGAAGATACCTTCACGCTTGCGGTCGCCGGAAATATACGAGATTCCTGCTTTGGTAGCGTCTTCGAGCGATGCGACCTTTTTCATTCTCTCGGTGCTGGATGACCAGACTTGGACATTACCACCAAAAGGCTGGATGATACCCGCAACGGCGCGTACGAAAGCGTCCTGCCCCTGCCCGTCGAGTCCTGCAACACCGATGATCGCTCCTTTCGGTAGATCGAAATCGAAGGGCGCTGCCGCGCTGTGAGTAACGAGGTCTCTTACCGCTACCACGGCCGGCGCGGCGGCGCCTACTTGCTTTGATTCGTACGCCTTCGCGTCGCTTGCGTTTCGGTCCGCGGGCGTCATCATTGAAAGCAGGTTCTCTTCAGTTATTTCATGCTTCTCGAGCGTACCAATGGTGACGCCGTCGCGAAGGATCGTGGCTCGATCGGCGATGCGGACAAGTTCAGCGATCCGATGCGTTACGATCAGCACGGTCGCACCTTCCCTACGGAGACGATCAATTTCCTCGTGGAGGCGGATCGTGGAATCGAGGTCTAATGCCGCAGACGATTCATCGAGGATGAGGACCTTCGGCCTGCGCAAGACCGCTCGCGCAATAACTATCCATTGCTTGACGCTCAGAGGCAATGCCCCAACGTTCTGATCGAGATCCACGGGCTTGCCGACGAGGCGTTTCAGGATCTCCTCAGCCTCGGTACGCCGACCACTGCCGCCCTGCGAGCGGAAGATGCCGTCGCGCCCGACATACAGGTTTTCCAATACACTGGCCTCGTCGGCCACCAGCACTTCCTGGAAGATCGTTGTCAGCCCGATGCGCTTGGCGTCAGTCGGAGTCGAAATCTCTTCTCCAAGGACCGAAACGCTCCCGGAATCTGGGTGCAACACTCCAGACATGATCTTCGCCATCGTGCTTTTGCCACTTCCATTCTCTCCGACGATGGCGTGCACTTCTCCGGCCCGGGCTTCAAAATCACACTTCTTTAAGGCCTTAGTCTCGCCGAAAGACTTGGCAACATTGATCAACTTGATCGTAGTTTGGTTTTGCATCGGAGATCCTCTAATCCCAACGGCCGCGCGAGGCGGTCCTCCCACAAGAGAAACTTCTGTCCGGTGGCAAGACCCACCGGGCAGAACAGTTTCACTTCGACACAGGCTTCCAGGGATCAGCCGGGCGTTCGAAGTAGTCTGCAGCAATCGCAGCAGGAAACCACCCGTCCGCCTTGGGCTCCACGAAGTCTGTCGAGTTCAAGTCGCAATCTTCTGGTATTGCCGCGCGGACTTCATCGATGGTGTAAGGCAAGACGGGTCGAAGGAAGGACTGAACCTTAGGGCCTTGTCCCTCCAATGTGCGGAGCATGATCTCCCACATCTGTTGCATCTCGCGACGCGGCGGCCAAATATGGAAACTCCTGTCCACAAACTCGGGGTTCTTGCGCCAGTAGCACGCGGCGGAAGCTTCCCCCCCGAGAGTAATCGGGATCATGTCTCGACCTGACTGCAGCATTGCGTTGAGAACGCCGTTCTCTTGGGCCCCCTGCGTGAGGATCCCATCAATCTTCGTCGGGTTCGTCGCAAGAAACTTCTGAACTTCGACCTGGGCCACCTGGTCGGTCCACTTCCCTGCAACTTCACCGACGATCTTTATGTCGGGGTACTTAGCAAGTGCTTCCTTAGCCGCTTTGTCAAAGCTGTCCGAAGAAGCGAAACCGGGAATACCAGAAACGAGAAGGATATTGCCCTTCTTTCCTATTTTTTCCGCCAGCCACGTCGCCATCTCGGCACCGCCCTGCGCGTGATTGGCCGCGCCATTGATGGCGTATGGCGACGTCACGTAGCCCGAAAATGAGAACACCGGCACACCGGCTTTGTAGGCATATTCGATCGTCTGATTAAGAGCCGTGACGTTCGAGCAGCAGATGATGATTGCATCGACGCCTTCGTCCACCATTTGACGCATCTGCTGGATCTGAACGGCGTCTTTAAGATCCGACTGGGTGACCACGACATCAGACACCAGGCCCGCAGCCTTTGATCGCGGTAAAAGATCGCTCATGACCGCATCGAGAGCTGCGGCTCGCCAGGTGTTGCCAGCGTAGCTGCTTGCATAGCCGATCTTCCACGGAGGACCCTTTTTGGGCTTGAAGTCTTTGTAGGCGCTCGCCCCCAATGGAATCTGCGGATCTACAGTTTCATAGATCTTCTTTTCTGTAGCCGGTAGCTGATCGACACCATCCGCGTAAGCGGTTGTCGCCAGGGCGCTAACCGAGATCAGCGCCCCAAGTGTGACATTCAGAATGCACCTCATTGAAGTTCTCCTCCCGAGAAAAGGATCAGGCAACCTTAGACCGGGCTGCTGATGACTGTTGGATCTCCTCAAGAATCGGCAACAGATACTTCCGGAACTCGCTATAGTCCTCAGTAACGGGAAAATGTCCGAGCTTTTCCATTGTCCAAAACTTGGAGCCTTTGACCAGGTCTGCAGCAATCTTGGTATCGGCCGGGGACGTGTTTGGATCGTATTCGCCCGTGAGGAAGTATAGCATACATTTCGACGTATCGATTTTGCTGGCTTCTTCTGGCGACACATCGTGGTCGTAGTAGTAGTAATAAAGATCACCCGCGAAGATTCCCGGTCCACCGCAGCTGTATTCCCACTGGATTTCACGGACATTCGCTTCTGGCGAGTACGGTGAGATATTCAGCATCATCGCCGCACCGATGGAGGTGCGATTGACGTTTGGATTGTCGAACTCCCTGCGGATGCCAGCCATACCGACGTCGACGTACTCCGCCGCCGAGCGCAACGCACCTTCGACCGAGATCGTGGCGCGGAAGTTGTCCGGATAGTTCGATGCCAGGTCGATCGCGAGATGGCCGCCCATGGAGCTGCCCAAATAAACGGGGCGGTCTAGGTCGAGCGCTTTTGAGAGTTCGAGCTGGAAGTCCATCATGAACTTCTTGGTCATGTTGTATTCCTTCTCCCACCAGCGAACGCCGTAGGGGGGAAGGGACTTGCCGTGATACGGCAGATCGAACGCGATGACGCGAAAATTTTTCGTCACGTCGGAATCGCAAAGCATATGACGGTATTGGCGACCGTCGGACCCTGCCGTATGACCGACGAGAAGCGGAATCCCCTGGCCCGCTTCTTCGTAATAGACGCGGTACTCGATACCTTCTACGGTGAGATAGAGATAACGGCCGATAATGGGGTCAAACTTGGTCATGCTGCTGCTCCTTCAGAACGGGCATTGCGCATCAGGGTGGTCATGCGGTTGAGAGCAGGCAGATACGCGAAGGTTTCGTTGTTACTGCTAAGGTAGAGGCCATGCTTGATGTTTGATGACTGCAAGCACTGATAAAACGGCAAGGGTTTGTGCTGAAGCAGCGCCTCCCACTGTGAACCGGTCCCGCGTATGACGATAGTGCACTTGTCGTCGTCGTATTCGGCCTCTTCCACCTTTAGCAACGTACCGTCCTCGAAATGAAGCGCTACACTGCGGGTAGGGAAATCGCATTTTAATATACCGTTAAGATAACGAGTTTCGCGCTTGAACTCGAAATCCTCCCGCACGAATTCTATGAATTTCTTGAGATCTATCGCCATTTTAGGCTCCTCCCTTGTTGATAAGCGCTGAGAACTCCGCGCATGTTGTACATGCCCCCTCACGGGACAGCACATTCTCAAATGCCCATTTCGGTGAATTCTTCCTGGGCATGCCTGAAACTGTCGATGCCTGCTGGCACACCAACGTAGATAGCCACCTGAAGGAAGATCTCCTGGATCTCCTGTTTCGTAACACCGTTGTTGATGGCGCCGCGGATGTGGCCTCTGAGCTCGTGCGGTCGGTTTAAAACCGCTATCATTCCAAGGTTGAGGATCGATCGAGCGCGACGGTCGAGGCCAGGTCGGTTCCAGATATTGTCCCAACAATACTCGGTGACGAGTTCCTGCATCGGCCAGGTGAAGTCGGTCGCCTTTCCGAGGGCCGCATCAACGTAAGCGTCCCCCATCACCTGCCGACGAGTAGCAAGTCCGCGCTTGAACTGCTCCGATGGAGCTGTTCGCTCGCCGGCCTTAGACCCCTTATCTTTCCTGTCCAAAGTGGCCATTGGGTTTCGCTCCCTTCATCATATTTGACAGATTATCAGACAATTTTCAACTGTCAGTTTGGCGTAGTTTTTCGCGGTCAGGCCTGATCTTTCACGAACTGCGCAATTTTCGTATGGTCGACATCGGGGCCTAAAGCATGCCGAGCAGCATCCCAGGCATCAGCGGTACCGGCCAATGTCGGCAGCTGGAGATTGAGCGCCTTCGACAAGTCCGCTGCAATCCTAATGTCTTTCGCCATAAGCCCCAAAGCAAAACCAGAGCCAAAAGTCTCCGAGAGGATGAACTGCTTCATCTTCACTTCTGTTGCGTTGTTCTTGCCAGACGACGAGTTGAGAATATCGACGATCGTTCTAGGATCGAGACCAAACGTTCGGCCAAGAAGAACGCCTTCGATAGCTGCCAGAACCCCGGCTCCCGATACGAAATTGTTGATGGCTTTCATGGCGTGCCCTGAGCCGATCGGGCCTGTCCTAAAAATCTGGCCGCCCATGGCGCACAGGATGGGATCAGCTTGATCGATATCGTCAGAAGCACCGCCTGCCATGATAGTAAGAGAGCCTTCGACGGCTCGCTTCACTCCGCCTGACACGGGAGCATCGACCAGCCGCAAGCCCTTCTGATGCAAGCGCTCTGCGAGCTCACGAGTATCATTGGGCGCCGATGAGCTCATGTCGATGACAAGCGCGTCAGCACTCAGGGATTGCCAGGCCCCATCCTTGAAGAGCGCGTCTTGAACAACCTTGCCGTTGGGAAGCATGGTAACCGCAACATCGGCCCCATTGAATGCTTCCGCTACCGTCTCTGCCGGAACGCCGCCGACGGCCGCGAACCTTTCCCTAGCCTCGGCCGATAGATCAAAGCCAGTGACTTCGAATTGAGCCGACAACAGATGTTGTGCCATCGGCCCGCCCATTGCGCCGAGACCAATAAAGGCGACGCGCAGATTTTTTCGTGGTGACAACGTCCCGCTCCCGAATGTGAGGCAAGCACAATCAGCTACCTCCGTTAGTGAGGAGTAGTTAACGACCTATCAGACAATCTGTCAATCGGAAAATTCATGCTTGGGCCGGCGCGCCCTCGCTACGACGCCAATTTTGCCGTCGCTTCTTCAATCACCTCACTTAAAATGACGTGCAAGCAGCACCCATCTTATCGTCCGATGGACACCAGAGAGGTTGTTGCGTTGTCAAAAGCACCGTGCCTGAAGGATTTAATTACACCCGGCCACCTCCAGCATCAGACAATCTGTCAATTTTCGGAAAATCTTATGGCATCAGCCTGAGGTGTTGTTGCGCAGGTACTCGAGTGCGACTTTCGCAGCCATATCAATGTGGTGCTTACAAGCGGCCGCAGCCCTGGGTCCGTTGCGATTTTGGATCGCTTCGGCAATCTCTTTGATTTCTGCAATGCTATGTTTGAGGCGCCCCGGTTGTGTCATCGAAGTCATGCGCAGAAGATTGATCCGGTTGTGCAGCGATGTTAGCATTTGCCTGACGAAGACGTTTTTGCTGCCATCCATCAAGCAGTCATAGAAGGCGTTTTTGGCAGCGATGAGCCTGTGTCCCACGCCGCTTTCCGCCGACGCTTCGAATTCTCTAACGGCATCTTGCAAAGTGGCAATATCTTCCGCCGTTCCATTTTCGGCGAACTGCTGACCAGCAAACCCCTCGAGCAGCGCGCGGACGGTGTAGAGCTGAGCGGCCTCCTCATAGGTTATGATACTGACAACTGGACCCTTGTGGGGGAAGCTTGTGATCAATCCCTCTGCCTCAAGCTGCCGAAGCGCTTCACGGACGGACGTGCGACCCACGCCGATCATTTCGCAAAGCTCGCGCTCGACGAGCCTTTGCCCCGGCTTGAACTTGCCCGTCGCAATAGCCTGTCTGAGCCTTTCTTCGACTTGCACTCGAAGAGAGGCATTTTGCCGAGCGACCTGCAGCTCCACATCTACCATGATCAATGTCCTACGTAGCACTAATGAATTTGAGCTAAATATATGGCTGCTTCGCGGGGAACTTTCAATCAGATTGTCTGATGAGCGGTCATTAGCAACTATTCTCGAGGATTGAGCCCGCTGTGTAGAGGTCGGCTTCCCGATCCATGAGGAACCGATCGGTTGGCGCGCCATAAGTGGAAATTCTAGTCCAAATGGCCTAGTTCAATTGGTGTCCTGATGGCCGACAATGTCCGCCCGCCGATTTCTCAAAACCAGCCACGTTGCGACCCTGATCGACGAGGTGTCCACGGTCACCGACACCACCGCATCTTCCAGGAGCACCCGTTCGACTAACGGCCGGGTGCAGCTTGGCAATCGGCAAAAGCCGCATCAGCAGACGATAGTGGTTCCGATCGCGCCTCCGGTCCGGAGGCGGCATCGATCTTGAGCGCCTCAAGATCCGCCATCTTTCTTCGCCTGCCAGCCTGGCTCGTACTTGCGCTATCCGCAATTCCCATTCTAACCACTTTTCTCTCTGACCATCTCTCTTGAAAAATTGTAACCTTCGTGCTACATATCTAGTGCAATCTGTAGTGCGAAGGTGACAAATTCCGACACCTCACAACCCTCCGGGTGCGGCGCGCGCTGCGCAAACTGGGCGCAGACATCCACGTCGACGTCGCCGCCTGCCTATGGCGGTAGTAGCCGAACGTGCCTTCACCTCACGCTCAACGCTTCAAAAGATCGAGGCCGGCGACACCAATGTCAGCATCGGCATCTATGCAGGCGTCCTCCAGGCACTCGGCCTGCTAGATGGGCTGAGCCAAGTCGCCGACATCGGTGACGACAGCGTCGGCCAGTCTCTGGCCAATGCAGAGTTGCCCAAGCACGCTCACCCAAGGCGATCACCGGGATCGTCACGCGATGGCTGATTTCGAAGTTCATCTCGACCTTCACGGCCGCACACGTCCCATCTGGCCCGGAGCAATCGCGCCCGTGGTGCCGAAACAATCGTGTTTGAGTATGATCGTGCCTGGCTCGAGGACCCGGGCCGCTTCTCGCTGCAGCCCGCTCTAGCTCTGAGCTGGGGAGAAAAATCACGGCTTTCTGTGGCTCAATAAAGCCAGCTGGTCGTTGTCCCCTGCCTATGACCTCAATCCAGTGCCTACGGATGTCAAGGCGCGCGCGCTGACGACAAACATTGATCTTGATGAAGGCACCTGCTCCCTTGACCTGCTGGAAGAACCTGCAGGGCTCTACGCCCTAACGCTCGCCGAGGCTCGCGCGATCATTAAGGAAGTCGCGACACCGCAAGGTGGCGCGAGACCGCCAAGGCGGTCGGTGCGCGGTCAGCCGAGATCAACCGTATGGCCAGTGCGTTCGATCACGATGATTTGCAGCGAGCGCCAGCCCTATGACGAGAGCCTTCCTCCACAGTTTCAATCCGCCCTCTGCCGGCCCGATCACTGAACCGGATTACGGCATCGTTGCGTTGTAAAGGACGGATGTCCAATGGCAATTTTCCGATCTGCGGTCCTGGCTGGATTTGCGATGGAATTGTTTCAAGCGCCTCCGTGACCAACGAGCGAAAACCAATAATTATGTGATTCGGTGAGATCGAGACGCTACTCTACGAACAAACTATGTCACTGCCAGCGGATCCTCAATCACATCGACGATCGATGGCTGGCCAAGCACGTCCGCGAAGCGCTGTAGCATGGCAACAGTACTCGATGACATCTCCGCCCTGGAGCCCGGGATATAGCAAGCGGCTGCATAAGCGAGTTGCCGTTGCCTCGGTTCCGTTAGCAACAGCGGCAGCGTCTCGATTGCTTGCTCCGGCTCAAAGGTGACGATAGCCGTCTGCACGCGAGTGATTTCGGCCAAATGATCAGCGCTTAGTGAGCGGAAGGGCTCGTCCTCGGTCAGCACCCGTGACCAGCGCGCCAGGCGGTCGCGTCGGATCCCGCCACGATCGCTCACCAGGAGTACGACCATACGGATGATGGCATCGGCGAGTCCGCCGATCGCGATCCTCCTGAGCGCATTGGCGATGTCCGGCTGCCATCTCATATCGTCAAGTGTCGTCCCTTTGCGGTATGCTTCGTGGGGATTGTCAAAATATCGCTGCCAAGGGTTGTTCCAGATCATGTGAAACGCGAGCTCATAACCCATGTCGCGCCAGTCGCGCATGACCACGATCGCCTGTTCGACAGCCTTGAAATAGAGCGCTTCCGCAGCCAGGAAAGGATTTTCCGCTGCTGCGTTCGCCCGGGAGTTCCGTACCTGCTCTGAAATTGACTTATAGCCAACCATGATCGGATTCTGAGAAGACAGCAGCGATCGCTCCAGCCGCTTTGGATGGAACATTCGGCTGGCGTCTGCTGAGATGTCTGTGACCGCGGCCTGCACAAAGGGGCGGGCAACTGTGTGATAGATCTGCGCTTGCAGTTCAGAGACGCGGGCGACGGCAGCGAAGGGACCTCCATCGTCATGGCCGTCGTTAAACTCACGGATATTCTCGAAGGTGCGCTCGATCAGTTCAACACTATAGCTCTTGTGTCCAGCATCTTCTTGAATGTCCGTGATGCGCATCTCGTAAAGGCCAGGCAACAACGCCTCAATTGCCTCGAGCGTGCTTGCAACCTCATTGTATTCTTTGTTGATTACTCTCGAGGAAACGAATGTACCGAGGTGACCGACGTCGTTGTGTACCATATAAATAATGTGCTGGCCGAGAAGGCGGATTTCCTCCTCGTTGTCATAGATTTCGGGGATCCAATTCAGCGCCTGCTGCGGCGGCGTTACATTGTCGCCATGACTGGCAAATATGATAATAGGCGCCCTGATCTTCTTAAGGTCGAAATGCCGCCGGTCCGGCTCCCCATACGCCTTGTTGTGCGCCAGTCGATTACCAACAAAGAGGTGCTCAACTATCCAGCGGATCTCGTCTCCCCGCATCAGGCAGAAGCCGCCCCACCACTTCTCAGCCTTAAGGAAGGCTTCGCTCGCCGCATCCACATCTCGGAACAGTTCGACATACTTCATGAATAACTGGCGCTCGGGATTGAGCGTTTCGAAATTCTGTACGAGATGGGCGCCGTCGAAGATGCCTCCGCCCAGATCTGACAAAAACATGGTTATCCAAGCTCCCCCGAAGAGGCCCGCCATGTAGCGGAGGGTATTTTCGCCGATATTTCCCGAGGTAGGTGTCACCGGCGATCCGTTGAGGATGATCGGGCCAGCTAAGTCGAGATTTGTCGCAACCATCAGAAGGGTAGCCCAGCCAGCTTGGCAGTTGCCGACTACGACTGGAAGGCGGGCAAGCGGATGCAGGCGCATGACCTCACGAACAAAGGCCGCTTCCGCATACGTGACATTAGAGAGATACTGCCCCCCCTCTGGCTCTCGGCGGAAGGACACCAAATAAACCGGGTGACCTTCCCGGAACGCCACGCCGACCTGGCTGTCTTCTTTGTGGCCACCGACGCCGGGACTATGTCCGGCGCGCGGGCAAATGATTATGAAGGGGCGCTTCGTGTCATCGACGTTAACACCTTGGGGCGGGATCATTCGAAGTAACACGTAATTGGATTTCAAGGGCAGATCGTTTCCATCCATAACTGTCTCGTAGTCGCAGAAGAAAACCGGCGGACAGCCTGCCGCTTCATGTTCGAGGAAGATGTCGCCGCGCTGTCGGAGAAGATCCATGCACAATATGGCGCGCTCACTAGCGTCGCGCAGGTATTCCGCCCAAGCGTGGCCCATTCCCATTGCCGTGCACCTCGCGTAGACTCTCGGCAAGACGTTCGGCCTCAGTAAAGAGCTTTCCCTGGCGGGTAGAGTGGGTGTCGCACATGACTTGCACGCGGCGCAATAAGGCAACCTGCAGAATTTTAGCGGTTTCAGCGCCCGCTGCCGCCAAGCGTTGGAACATCGGGAATAGACTTTGGGTCACTTGGCTGTCCAGTTCCGTGGATGGCGCTTCAATCCACCGGAGCGGGTTTAGAGATGTAAGAATATCCGCCATCGTTTCAACTCCTCTATGGTTATGATCCCGTACGCATACATACGTGCCAGATCGATCGTGCTTCCGTCTGGCGAGGTGCTCGGTAGGCAATGCCGACGCCTAGGAAAGCAGTTTGACGACTTCCGACCCCAACGAGTTACCGCCGCATTCATCCCCTGCAATGTCTATGCCAAGCACTGGGTCAGCCAGCTACGCCGGGAGAGGGGGCAGCAAGCTCGTCGCCAGGGAAAGCCACACAAAGTCTTCATTCAGCCTGGATCAGCAGTTTCTCCCAGCTCGTTGGAGACTATCGGAGGACAGGAGGTGATGGATTCGCCTGCGGTGTGGGATCCCACCAACTAGGATGTTTCAGCGGCCGTCCGCGTGGCTTTGGTTGGGGCTAAGGCTGGTGGTGGCACGGTTATAGACGATGCCTTCTGTCTGACGCTCACCGATGACGGCAGTCTTCATCCGGTCGCAAAGCACTCCCGCGGAGCGCCGCCGAGAGCCTCGAAGGCCGCGATGTGGAAACGCAGGCCGGTCATCTGATGCATGACGAAGCGTGCCCAGATGGGACGGCTATGACCCGGCACTATCGTGAACAGCCAGATGATCCTCGGCGCCAGTTAAAGTGCCGACCGCGTGACACCGCCATTTTCGCTGGCGTTAGTGTTGGTCAGGTTTACAGCAGATCACCGATAACAGTGGACAGGTTAAACGGAACGATTCCGATCTCACCACGCGGCATCCTGTCGAGCAAGTCGACCGTGCGGGCAAAGGTTTCGACTTGCTGAAAGGCGTAATCAGGGTCGAGCCGGTCCAAGCCTCCGCCCGGCAAGACCTGGCAAAGATAGTCCGGTATCGGACAGCTTGATATCGTCGGAATTCCTGATGCGTATAATGGCTGTCCTTCGCCCAACATCACCTGCGCCGCCGCTGGGGCGACTATCAGCGCGCGTACCTTTTTGCGCCCGCGTGCGGCAGCGATGTACACGTCACTCATCGACTTATTACTGGTATAGATCAAATCGAGTTCCGGCTTCCCGGTGGGCGCGGGGTGCCCTTTTGCAAAGTCATCTCGCCACTCGGTACATCCAAGATGCTCAATCGTAGCTCCTGCAACGGCTTTAGCATGGCCGGGTTTGCCGTCCCACAATTCTGGATGCATTTCGAGCCAGGTCGCCGTCGCCTGATTCCCGTGGCGGCCGAACTGGGGAAGCTGGAAATGACCCGTGACGAGTACGAAGACGAGGCTCCGGTTGCGGGCAGATTTCGGTAGCGAGGAGAAATAATGCGCCAGAGCGAGTACCCCAGCACCGCCGTTCTCTTCGCACGCATTAGGTCCATCGGTGTGGGTGTTGATGATGATTGTCTCAAGCAGGTTGCAGCCCGGCAAAACCGCATAAATCGTATCGGTCGCAACGTCTTCCAACGTGCCATCCAAGGTCAGGCGACCGCTCAAACCGTGCTTGCTCGCGGCTTTGATCCGCTCTCCTTCAGATTGCGCCACCCATATTGCAGGTAAGCCCCAATACGGTGTGGTGAATGGCAGCACCTGCCCCTTCAACTGCACTTCCGAGACGCCTTCGAAAATGCAAACGACGGCTAAAACCCCTGCTTCACGCGCCTTGTCGATCGGTACGCCAAGCAAACCGGTGATAAGCGGCGTGGTTACGGCTTTGGGAAAGTCTATGCCTTCCGGCAGGCTGCCGCGTCGATTGGTCACCAGTTCGAGGAATGCCGCCAGATCCCGACGCTTTACCGTCACCACCGCAATTTTGCCGCGGGCTTTCTCAAACGCCTGAACCCGACCGTTGAAAAGAACCATCTTACCCGAGATACCGCCGGGAGGTGTAAGCCCGGAATACGGGAACGGCGCCGCTACCTCAATTACTTCACCATTTGACAGTTTGAACGCGGTGGTTCGTGGCATCCACCGGCGCATCGTGAGTTGATCGCGCTTCACCTCAAGGCCCATCCCTCTCAACTCACCAGCAAGATAATCGATTGCCCGTGCTTGCGCCGGGCTGCCGGTCAATCGGGGGCCGAAACTGTTGAGCCTTTTGATCCAACTCCAAAGTTTCCGCTGATCAGGGAGTGCGGGGATGGACGGCTTTCGCTGCTCACTGAATCCGGTGCTGGGAAAAGCCGGGAATACGATCCCGGCGAGAAGAGCAGTGAGCCCAACAGTCGAAAAATCTCTTCGTTTCAAGACTAACCTCCGCGCCTCTCTATCACGAATGGAAGCGATACCTATGGCCGCACGCCGCCCGTGTCCTTGCAAATCCAGTGCCATTAAAAGCACACGTCTAATCTTCAGTTTTGAATTGAACGCGCAGTCTGAATCGGTTTTGGACCGCGTGCGAAGTCAATGCAGCTTTCGGACAGCCTCCGCGCAAGCATCTGAAGTGGTTGAAGAGTCACTTTACTGATCTAGGAACGCGTCGTTGGTTCAATGCCTTTAAGAGCGACTTTATCTTGAGCCTAGTCTCGGGTCGGCCAAAAACCTTTGCCTGCTTGCAGACGACCATCAGTCGCCGAATGCAGCGGCAAGACTGTAAACTGTTGACCACGATAGGCGCTGCGCGTTGGACCTTTGTCACAACAACCTATCAAAACCCTCTATTTTATCCGGCGGACTTTCATTGCCGCCAAGGTTCTGGAGCTAGCGGCAAATCAGCCCCGACTGCCAATCTATTCAATGCTAGCGTCGCTGATAGTGATGCTGGCGCCCGAACCGCCGCCTGTTTGAGGCTCCAGCCGGATAATGACGGTCTGTGGCTGACGGCAAGACGGGTCATCGGGCAAGGGAAACCCAAATCGTTGAGGCTTTGCCCCGTCCAATACCGAAAACGCCTTGTTCGGAAAAATACCAAACCTACCAATTTCGCGAACGTTACTGCCGCAGTCAAGCGAAACGACCGTCGTCACTGGTCCTGAAGTCGACGGTTCATAACCAGTGACAGTAAGGACGACCCGCGCACTGGTATCAACCGATGAGTGGACTGCTCTGCTCGATATGGTTATCGTCGCGGGCTTACTGGTCGTTGCCCGCATGTCGCTCTCGTTAGCTTGAACCGGGCTGACGATGCGCAGCATCGATAATGCCGCCGCACGAATAGCGATAAGCACCCAACGATGATAGCGCATCGATGTCTCCACAACCCAGCCAGTCCGGATGTTAGGCGGACACTATGGCTATTTCTAGCTTTGCGGGCTCTACGGCGCCGGGTTTGCCCGCTCCCGATCCGACAGGAATGAGCTGCAGGTCGATGGCCTCGCCATCCGTCTGCCCCCTTCCGCCGTAAACCCGCTGGATCGCGTCCGTCAGATCGAGGACGAAGGATGGTTTGCGATGATGGTCGCCGTCATGACCGAGAACGGCGAAAGAACCGACGTAATGGGGATCGGTGACGGGCGTATCGGCCTTAAGGTCGTTCTTGCCGAGAAACACCCGAACGCTGGTCGTGCTGGCACTGGTGATCTCGACATCGCGCAGGAATGCCAGCACACGAGGAGCGGAGGCCGCCTGCTCCTGTGCCGCGCCAAAATCCATTGTATCCATGCCGGATGGCAGAGGCGGTTGGCGGACGATCTCCTGCAATGCGCCCGCCGGGATCTTGATCGGCAGCGAAAGCGGCACGTTTTCCGTTGCCGCCTTGCTGTTGTCCGTGGAGGTGGTCGTCACGCCGGCGATTGCAGCATCGGTCGCCGTCGCCGCGATCACGGACGTGAGTTTATCGTTCAGGGCCAGCGTTTTGGCGCTCGCCGCCGCGACCTTGAAGTAGGTCCGGAAACCATAATTGTATCCGAGTTCCTCTGGAACATAAAGGTCAGAGACCTTCGGGGACCAGAAGTTGCCGTCGACATCGTAGAAATTGTCGGTGAACGGCATGTCGGCCCAGAGTCGATCCGTGCTGTTGGCGTTGCGCAAATTCCAGGTCGCCCAGATGCGGTCGATGTTGCAATGATGCATGAAGAAGATCGGATCGCGGGGCGACGACATTTCCGGCATCCAGCCACCGATATTGTTGTGCACCTGATTGTGCGGTGTGTATTCCAGCGCCCCCTGCGTGCCGCTGCTGGTGGTGACCCAGGAAGGATCGAGTGAGTTCTGTCCCTCGGGGCGGGTGGTGCCGAAGACCTCGTATGGCTTCGCCGTTAGGATGGTGTTGAGAACCTGTGGCCCAACTATATTGTCCGGCATCGGCTGCGTGATTGGCCAGGTGCGCGACGAAACATAAAGTGGATTGTCCTTGCCGTCGGGCGTCTTTTGCATTGTGAACACTTCGGGCAGGTACGGATTGTCGGTCCAGTCCCAGAACGGCATAGCGAAATCGTTGTTCTTGGTCACGTGCCGAACGATGCGCTCGTACATAGCCGTATAGGCCCTGTGCCACGGCAGGAAATACCAGTTGCCATGCGGGCAGTATTTGACGACGTCACCGCTGCCGTGAATTTTCGAGAGGTTGACCCAGTTGAATTTGTCGCTGGCGGGAAGGGCGTTGAGAAGGCGCACTGCGTCGCGATAGGTCTCGATGATCGGGTCGTTCCAGGCCAAGCCCTGCAGTGAGCGCCGCCAAGGGATTGACGGTATCTGCGCGAAGGCTTTTGTCCCCGGTAGGCCGCTGGCGAGCAGGCCTGCTGCAATGACGCCACCCTGAACGATGACATGTCTGCGTGTGATGCTCATCTTACTCTCCCTTGGATTTGAATTGTCCTTCGCCAAGATTAATGCCGCTTTTAGGCCGGTTCCGCGCCGTCTGGGCGCGGGAGCAGTGGGCAATTCGCACCACCATAGAGCTTGCGTTGGCTCTTTCTGAGTTTCGGTGAATCGGCGGCACGAGAAATGAAGCAAGCGACGTGCCACTCGAAAATGCAGCGTAAAATGCGAGCTAAAAACGCTACTACCGATCGTATTCCTGCATTCCAGTTGGAATCCAGATTCCGGAAAACTTAGTATCGCATTCCATGATCGTTCGAGCGACGGCTTGCCGACCAGCCACGGCAAGCACGTTCGGTTGCGAAAACCTCAAATGATCAAGCTGAAACAGTTGTTCAGACCGGTGAGAGGGCCCAAGATGCTGAAAACGCCCTGTGCGACGATAGAGAAGCACGCATCTCGAACAGGCTTTCGCTATCG
>NZ_NWSZ01000050.1:0-19675 GCF_002531885.1 Rhizobium sp. L9
TTCAGACGGCGAAGATGAACAACGTGGACCCGCAGGCTTGGCTCACCCAAACACTTGAGCGGATCGCCAACGGCTGGCCGAGCAGCGATCTCGATGCACTCATGCCGTGGAATTACGCGCGCTGAACGGTCTCAGCTTGCCGCTTACGACCTTCGTGCGCATCGGAGACAACAAGGTTCACACCACGTAATCCTCGACGTGTCAGCCTGCGCAAGAATTCCGTCCAGATCGGTTCGGCCTCCGAGGTGCCAACTTCCATACCCAGGACCTCGCGCCGACCGTCGTTATTGACGCCGACCGCGATAATGACGGCGACTGAGACATGCGGCCGCCACGCCGGACCTTGAGATAGGTCGCGTCCACCCAGACGTACGGCCACTCACCTTCAATCGGCCTGTCGAGGAACGCCTTCACTTTGACGTCGATCTCTTCACATAGACGGCTCACCTAGCTTTTGGAGATGCCGCTCATACCCATGGCCTTGACCAGGTCGTCGACAGAACGAGTCGAGATTCCCTGGATATACGCTTCCTGGATAACGGCCGTCAGAGCTTTCTCTGCCATGCGGCACGGTTCAAGGAAGCTCGAATCCCGATCGCGGTATCCGTTGCGTTGTGCGAGCCGCATGGGGTACTTCTCGCCGAAGTCTGCACCCGTAGCCGAGCCTACTTCCAGCTCCATCAGCCGCTCGGCGGCAAAGCCGATCATCTCGCGCAATAAATATGCATCGGCACTCTTCTCAACAAGGGAGCGCACGTTCATCATGTCATTGGTCATCGGTGGTCTTTCCGTCAGGTTGGTCTTGAACAACCCGACCCTAGCGGAAAACACTGATGGCCGCCCGCAAAGCCGATCACCCGCTACAGCGCAACGAGAAGCGCGCGGGCGCTCGGCTTTGCTACCTCCCGTCAGCTACACCAGGTGCTGGGACACGATCGGTAAATGGCCAACGCGTTTGCTTTGTGATCAGCCGTTATCTTCGACGAACCGAATAGCGTCTTGCAAGAAGCTCCGGAAATAGTCAGGATTTTCGCACATCGGAAAGTGCCCAAGCCCCTCCATAACGACATGACGGCTGCCAGGAATGAGGGCCGCTAGCGCTGCTCCGTCTGCAGGCGTCGCAGAGTAGTCATAGGTCCCGGAGAGAAGAACGGTCGGTGTTCGCTTGGCATCAATCTTCGGACCGACGACGGCACCGTCGAACTCGTCGCTGTAGAACGAAAGATCGCCGGGATAAACTCCAGGAGCACCCTGCGAGTAGATCCAACTGGCGCGGCGTCGCTCTTCTTGCGGGCTGAGCGGGCTCATGATTCCGCGGACATAGGCTGAGTTATGAAGCGACCCATGAACGTTGACGTTGTGTTGAAAGGGGTTGCGACGGCCCTTTGACTTCAACGGCGGCTCGACCGCAATTACACCCATTAGACGTTCCGGTCGCTCCGCCGCCAGCACCATGCACATCGCCGCGCCCATAGATCCTCCAACGACGATAGCTCTGTCTCCGACGAGCTGGTCGAGTATCGCCGTGCACCAGGTCAGGTAGAGATCCGTTGTGAGTTGATAGGGCGAGCCGTCCCAAGTTAAAGGAGGCATCGAACGTCCGTGAAAGGGCAGATCAACTGAGATCAATCGGTTCGTACGCGCAAACCCAGTGTCGGAGAGTTGCGGTAGAAACTGACGGCCGTCTGCGCCAGCCGTATGGAGGAAAAGGATAGGAGTTCCTGCACCGGCTTCCTCGTAAAAGATATCGTGTTCTACGCCGCCGACCTCTACCCGCTTATAGCGTCCGGTGACCTGTTCAATATTTCGATCGACCTTCGGCGCAACTAGGGGCGGAGACGCTACGACGATCTCGAACAGTCGCTCCAGAGCGGGACGCGCTTGAGCGATTGCTACGGGCGAACCAGATAACGTGAACTCAGGGTTAGCGAGTTGAAAGGCGGTGAACGAATGGTAGGTTGCCGGCGGCGGCACCTGCATAACCTTTTCCCAAGCTCCGTCTGGGGCACTCAGTATGACGTCAGCATTTTCGTCCGCGCCGTCCAGTGCGACTATCCCGCCTCCCACAGCAAGTGATGACTTTTCTGGTCCAACTTGCAACGAGATCCGTGTTGTAAGACCTGGGGTCAGTCGCGGTAGCTCCGGATCTTCGATCGCCAGGGTTACGCGTTTAATCAGCTCGGCATGGGCGCCCATACGTCCTCCCTAACAAAATGATGTTGTTGGGAAGCCGCACTTCCTGTGCCTCACCTCCCATAAGAGAGGTAAGCAGATTTTCAGACAATCTGTCAACCTTAGCCGTCGCCTGAACTTCGTTTTGTGGAACTACTCGGAGGTTTCGACGGGGTTCTTGCTCAAGTAGTCCAACGCCACCTTAGCCGCGATTTCGATATGGCGCTTGCAAAGCGCGGCTGCCCTGTCGCCATCACGCAACGCAATAGCGGCCGCAATCTCTCTTATCTCGAAAACGCTGTTCTGCAGCCGCCCTGGCTGGGTCATCGATGTCATCCGCAACAATGTGACCCGGTTGTGCAACGACGTCAGCATTTGCTTCACAAACACGTTCTTGCTGCCGGTCATCAAACAATCGTAAAAAGCGGTCTTGGCTTCGATGATCCGCGTTCCGGAACCGCTCTTGGCTGCGGCTTCGAACGCTTCCACGGTCTCGAGGAGAGCAACGATCTCTTCATTCGAACCGTTCTCGGCGAACTCCTGGCCGGCAAAGCTTTCAAGCAGCGCGCGTACACTATAAAGCTGCCTAGCCTCCTCGTAGCTGATAGTGCTGACAACCGGCCCCCGATGCGGATAGCTAGTAATAAGCCCTTCAGCTTCTAACTGGCGTAGCGCCTCGCGAACTGAAGTTCGGCCAACCCCGATGAGTTCGCACAACTCGCGCTCCACCAGCCGCTGCCCGGGCTTGAAACGGCCACTTGAAATAGCCTGCCGGAGCTTATCCTCAACAAGGATTCGAAGAGAGGCGTTTTGACGTGTAATCTGGAGGTCGATCGTTCCCATTCACAACAAACCTTCGATGAAATTTCTAGTGACGCACAGAATCAATATACTGCCGGAGCGTTTCGTAGGACAACCCGATTGTCTGCAAACAGCAAAAAATTTCAATCGGTTTATTGTGGGTCACAGGAGAACTCTAGCGAACTGGAGGTCTGGCGCAAGGGGAGAAAATTTCCGTAGCACCTCAGGGTCATGACCCGGAATGATGAGTCCGTTTGCTCCGGCAAGGACGCGGAGCTTGTTGTAACCCTCGATTACCTCTAGGTAATCTGCAAACAGGGGAAACGCGCCGTCATTTTCAAGATAGTGCTGGAAATGAAGCGCGTCGGAAGCGATAACCAGCAAAGCGCCGCCTGTTGCCACCGTAACAACTTGCAAACCTTTCGAGTGACCGCCAACCAGATGCACCCTGCATCCAGGAACAATTTCCCCATCCCCATCATGGAACCGTACCCGTGACTGAAAAACGAGCCGGACCGCGTCGACGACACCTTCTGTAGCAAAAGGCCGACGCATTCGCTCATGGCACATACACCGCCCCGTTCCATACGCCATCTCCCGATCCTGAATGTGAAAAGTGGCGTTAGGAAAGGCCGGGAGGTTTCCGGCGTGATCGTAGTGCAGGTGTGTCACAACGACATCAGTAATTTCGCTGGATTTGATGCCAAGGCTGCTCAGTGCTGCCACCGGATGGATCAAGAGGGTCCGCCCTCTGGCCGCGCCCTCTCCGGCTTCGAAACCAGTGTCGACAAGAATTAATCGGCCCTCGAGACGGATCAGCCACACGAAGTAGTCGATTTGTGATGGACGATCATGAATGTCATCCGTCTCTAGTATCAGGTCACTTACTGGTCTTTGCGCGGTGCCGTAATGGATGGCGAGCACTGTCCACTCGTTCAAGAGAATTCTCCCCGCCATCAGTCCATCAAGACTAGGTGTCGATTGATCTCGGCCCTGTCAAGACGGTCGAAAACCTCATTGATCTCATCAAGGGGGCCAGTGCTCGACAGCAATTTGTCCACTGGCAGCTTACCTTTGAGGTAAAGGTCGATATAGCGGGGTATGTCGCGCGATGGCACGCAGGAACCCATATAGCTGCCCTTGATCGTTCTCTCCTCTCCGACCAACGGCAAGGGCGAAACCTCGAAACGGGAATTTGCGCTGGCCAGTCCGGCCGTAGCGGTCATCCCTCCGCGCCGGGTAATCTCATATGCAAGCTCGAATGCCTTTTTGGATCCAGCCATCTCTATCGCGTAGTCTACCCCGCCGCTTGTCGCGCCTTTTACTTGGGCAACAATATTCGGCGAGGTGGCCAAAAAAGTCTTCGTCGCTCCCAGCTCCTTGGCAAGATCCAGCTTCGCTTGGATTAGGTCGATCGCCACGATATCGCTTGCACCGCTCGCAACAGCGCCAAGTATCGCCGAAAGGCCTACGCCGCCGAGCCCGATTACCGCCACACTACGGCCTGGGCGGACCCCACACGTGTTCATCACAGCTCCAACGCCGGTCATAACGGCACATCCGAAGAGAGCAGCTGTCGCCAAATCGATATCTTTGGTCACTTTGACTACCGAGCTCGCCGACACGACAGCATATTCGGAAAACGCAGAAACGCCGCTATGGTGGTTAATTTCGTATCCTCTCAAACGGATGTGCTTGCCGCCGGATAGAAGCGTTCCTGCAGCATTGGCCTGGTAGCCCGGTTCGCAGAGGCTGGCGCGGCCTTCAGCGCAATATGAGCAATGGCCACAAACCGGCAGAAATGACATGACTACATGGTCACCAACCTCAACCTTCTCGACACTCGGTCCGATTGCTGCGACGACGCCAGATGCCTCATGGCCTAGAGCGACTGGAAGCGGACGCGGTCTGTCCCCATTGATTGCGGACAGGTCAGAGTGGCAGACACCGGCAGCCTTGATCTTGACCAACACCTCCATGGGGCCAGGCGGCGTCAGTTCCACAAGCTCAATCTTAAGAGGTTTCGAATTTGAATAGGGCTTCGGCAGACCCGACTCCCTGAGGATTACCGAACGCATCTGCATCTTTGAAATTCCTTATCGATGTGCAAGCAACTGCATTGGAGAGGGGATATAGCGGAATCCGTCTCCGTTTCGCACCACATGCCCGGCACCTGGCCATGCGAAGTGATAGGACATTACCGCAATGCGATCTGTCGCCAGCATATCAAGCACGCGCGTGCGGGATCTAGCTGACAGCTTCGGGTCCGTGTCGTATCGGAATTCCATCATCGGCCTCTCCATCAACAGGATATGATGGTGCGTAAGGTCGCCGAGAACACAGAGGCGATCGTTTCCCGACTGCAGCATAAAACAATGATGACCGAGCGTGTGGCCGGGGGCCGAAATCGCGTGAACGCCCGGCAAGAACTCCTCGCCGTCTTTGAAAAAGAAGGTCCGATCCTTGTGGGGAAGCAGGTTTCGCCGAGCGTTATCGATTTGAAATTGAAATGAAGAATCGATCGACGACCCGTCCGTCCAGTCCGTGAAGTCTCGCTCACTGATGAAGATGTCGGCGTTCGGGAAATTTAACCTTCCATTGGCATCGCACAGACCGCCGATATGATCGATATGGGCGTGCGACAGAACCACCGCATCGATCTCCGTCGGATCTCGACCTGCCTCTCTCAGGCTGGCTAGGAGCCGACCTGTGGTGGGCCCGAAAGCTTTGGAAGACCCCATCCCGGTATCAAATAGAATTGTTCTTCCATTTATCTCAACAAGCGGCACATTTTGCTCGAGTACAACTTTGTTCGTTGGCAGGAAATTGTCCTCTAGCATCAGGCTGACCGTGCGTGGCTCTACCCCCAAGAAGTTCAGGCGAGGATCTCCTAGCTCTAACGGCCCGTCGGACAGTACCGTGATTTTTCCATCGCCAAATTCGAACGGATAAAAATACGGAAGCTTGGCCAGGTGATGCATACTAAGAGACACTGATTTTCCTCCCATCAGGTGCTTGGCTACATTTTTGGCAGATTGTATGATAATCTGTCAAATATTTTTGAAGAAAGCCATTCGAGAGCGACTGCCTTGCTTTAGGAGCCGGTGTACCGCGTTTTCCCCGGCCTACCGAATGCCGCGCAGTAGGAGCAGAGCATTCGAGAATGCGGCTCGCGGGGCCGCACAACGCATGGTCGTTGACCCAGCGTTGCCCCCTGTTCCGCGAAAAACCGCAGACATTCAGAGATTGACGAGGCTCAAGTTGAGTTGTCTCACAGCGCGCACCGCATCACCGTCCATCAGACAGGTGACTTTTTCCCATATTCGCGCTCATCATCGCGAAGCGGCGTAACGATCTGAAACGAAGCCGGTGGCGGACGCGCGCACCCAAAGAGCGATCAATTCCATCTTCGGCAGGGCCTTGCTGTAAAAGAAGCCTTGCGCCGAACCGCATCCGTTCGCTGCGAGAAATGCTGCCTGCTCGGCGGTCTCAACACCTTCCGCTACCACGTCCTGTCCAAGACATTGTGCAATGGACAGAATCGCTTTGACCAATTCTTCGTTCCTTTTGTCCGAGCTATTTATGAATGACCGATCGATCTTCAGCGTGTCGATCGGGAAGCGGGCTAGATAGTTGAGCGCCGAGTAACCGGTGCCAAAATCATCGATAGCAATCGAAAATCCCATTTGACGCAGCTTAAGAAGCGTCTGCAGGGTCTCGCCCTTCCGATCGAGAAGCAGACTCTCCGTGATTTCGATTTCGATCCATTCCGCGCGGCAACCGGTTTCACCGAGGATTGCAGCGATCTCGTTTACCAACCGTGAGCATTGGAATTGCTTACCCGAAAGGTTGACTGCAATCTTGTGCAGGTGGTGGCAATCGGCGTTCAGCTCCTTCGCCGTCTTGCACGCTTCACGCAGCACCCATCGCCCGAGTTCAACGATCAGCCCGGTATCCTCAGCGACCGGAATGAATCGAACCGGCGGAATCATGCCCATCTCGGGATGAGGCCATCTCAACAACGCTTCCGATCCTATCATAACGCCGCTGTCCAGAAGCACCTTGGGCTGGTAGTGCAGCTCCAATTCTTCGCGCTCGATAGCGCGGCGCAATTCAGATTCCAACTGCATGCGCTCCTCCACGCCCACAGTCAAATCCTTCGAATAAAAGCGAAAACTGTTTCTCCCCGAGCGTTTGGCAAGATACATCGCAGAGTCGGCGTATTTCACCAGATCGTTGACATCTGTGCTGTCGTCGGGCGAGATCGCGATGCCTACACTGCATGACACGTAGACTTCCTTGCCATCCAATAGGAAAGATTCCTTGAATCTCTCGAGGATCGAGCACGCAACCCAATCGAGATCGTCGGTTGTCTGGATTTCCGGCAACAGAATCGCGAACTCGTCGCCGCCGAGACGCGCAACCGTGTCGAGATCGCGGACAGATTTCTTAAGCCGGGTAGCGACCTGGCAGAGTAGTTGATCACCCACAGGGTGACCCATCGTATCGTTCACGACTTTGAAATGGTCGATGTCAATCAGCATTACCCCTGTCCGCCGACGTTGAGACGACGCGTCACTGACGACCTTTTGCAATCGCTCGTTAAACAGCAAGCGGTTCGGCAAAGAAGTCACCGGATCGTAAAAGGCCATTTGCCTGATTTTTTCCCGCGAGGCGTTCAGTTCCGTGACATCGCGAGAGACCCCGAGGACTCCTGTAACCTCTCCCCCGGCGCCGAGGACCGCAAGTTTACGTGTTTCGAGAAGAATGGACTGACCGTTCTCCGGGGAAACCACCCAATTCTCGTCGATAAGTATGCCACCGGCTTCGATCGTGGCCTCATCAGATTTTCCGGAAATGTGAGCTCTCTCAGCCCCGAACAATTCAAGGTCCGTTTTTCCAACGACCTCCGCCTCTGATTTCCCGGTCAGCCGCTCAAATGCATGATTGCACAAAAGGTGTACGCCATCGACATTCTTTACCCAAACCATGTCAGGAATGGTTTGCAGCACACTTAGCAATTGCGTCCGCACGGAGTTGATGGCGTCTTCCGCCTGCCTTCGTTCCGTGACATCACGCGAAAATGCCAGGAGCGTGGTGGCGGCGTCAGGATCGGCGCTTGGTCGTCTAGCCACCGACAACTCGAACCATCGGGTCTCGCCGTTTGGCAAGGATACGCTAATGCATCGACCGTAGGCAACTCCTTCACTGCTTGCAGTTCGAAGCGCCTCCATTGCAATAGCCGCTTGATCAGGCGCAAGAACTTGGTCGACCGTCCTACCCAGTAGCATTTCCCGCTGCTGGGCTAGTAGTTCGGGATTTCTGGTCCAGACCTGAAGATATCGCCCATCCTCGTCGACCTCAAACAGAACGTCTGGAATAGCGGTGACGATCCCTTGGGCTAGTTCGAGAGCGTTTTTGAGTTCCTGCTCCGCCAACTTGTGTTCGGTTATGTCGATGATAACGCCAATCAGACCCGCGGGCTCGTCGTCGTGACCTCTGAAAACTGCCTTGTTGCAGACAACATCCAGGATGGCGCCGTTTGCGAGAGCGATCTTACGCTCGGAGACTTGGGCTCCACCCCTTTCAAGAAGGCCTTTCTCTTCAATAGAATAAATTTCCGCCAGTTGCGTTGAACTGAGATCAAAATCTGTATTCCCGATGATCTCGTCGCGCGAGCGACCGAGGAGATCTTCGAAAACCTTGTTGCAACCGACATAGCGACCGTGCAGATCTTTGAAGAAAATTGGGAGGGGCAACACGCCGATCAATGCTTCAAGCAGCGCTCCTCGGTCGGCTGAGGTATCATGATGCAGCGCTTCGTCTCTCCGGCGATTGCGCCTTTTCTGAAAAAAGGAGCGTTGCCAAAGCGGTTGTAAAGTCGAATTCATCGTGAAGCTCCTTACCGAGGGCCAAGACAGGATGCATCATCCATCCGATCAGGAATTCCGGGAACGCCACCCAAATCATTCGAGCAACAAATTGATGCAGATATGTCAGTAAGGCCTCGAACCGCGCGTCGGCCTGAGCCGGATAGTGCGGTCGGAAATGAACTTTGCTTTCACATTCGAAGCAACAACCTTCGCGGCAGCACGTAGATTGATTGGCGCAATGAGTATGTTGTCCCGTTTGGCGAGAGGAGGGCCGGAGGAAGAATGCTACCGCGGAGCAAATATGTTCGTTGGAACCGGATCGCTTGGCTCATGTCTCCTGAGGCGACCCGGGCATTTCCCAATTTGAACTGTCATTCCTTAGCGCAGCCTACCTTGCACGAGAGCCGATCATGAAGGCACCGCATTCCACACAGACCCCGCATGCGATCTTCAATCGGCCGGCTTCCAGGAGAGCGGATCCGCTGGGTTATCGAAATATTTAGCAGCAGCGCTGGCAGACCACCAAGCTGTATTCTTCGGCTCGATCCAATCCTCAGAGTTAGGATCGCAATCAGCTGGCAAATCCGCCATTACATCCTCTATGGTACTGGGAATTGCTGGCCGCAGGATTGTCTGAATTTTGGGGCCCTGTCCCTCAAGAGTTCGCATCATTACGTCCCATACGAAACCCGCCTCAGAGCGCGGCGGCCAGAAATGAAAACTCTTGCTTACGAAGTCGGGGTTCCGTCGCCAGTAACAGGCTGCCGAAGCTTCGCCCCCTAGAACGATTGGGATCATGTCGCGCCCGGACTGGCGCACCGCGTTGATAACACCATTCTCAGCTCCCGACTGAACGATAATACCATCAATTCGACCGGGATTCGCTGCAAGGAATTTTTGCACCTCGGCCTGCGCGACCTTGTCTGTCCACTTCCCGTCGACATGACCTACGATCTTTATCTCGGGATAATACTCCAGAGCCTTCTTTGCGCCGACGTCAAAGCTGTCCGAGGAGGCAAAGCCGGAGATCCCCGAAACGAGAAGCACATTGCCACTTCCTTCGATTTCTTCAGCGAGCCACTTCGCCGCCTCAAACCCGCCTTGCATGTTGTTCTCAGTTGCGTTGACGGCGAACGGCGATGTTACGTAACCAGAGTACGAGAACACAGGCACTCCTTTTGAATACGCATACTCTATCGTAGGATTAAGCGCCGTGAGGTTCGAACAGCAGATAATAATTGCATCAACGCCGTCGTCTACCATCTGCCGCATCTGCCTGATCTGGACAGCGTCTTCAAGATTTGACTGGGTGACGATGAACTCGGAGACCAGCCCCGCTTTCTTGAAAGCTGGAACAATCTTGTTTGTGAACTCATCAAGAATACTCGCACGCCAAGAATTGTCAGCATATGTCGATGCGTACCCAATTTTCCACGGCGGTGCTCGCTGTGCCTTAAACGTGCGGAAGACAGATTCACCTGTAGGCAACTTTGGATCGAGCAACTCGTAGGTTTTTCGTTCCTCCCGCGGCAATTCCGTAAGGCCACCGGCGGCCGCTACAGAAGGGATCACCAAGCCGGTGATTAGAATAATGGCTCTTGTAATTTCACGTATGCGCACGGATTTGATACCTCTCGTGTCTCTGAGCATTGCAAAGCAGTTGATCTCTTGAAGGTTGATCGGCTCTAGGTGGGTTTTTTACAGTCAGACGGGCGGCGAAAGGGAGACCAAGAGCCTAAGGCCGGATTTCGCTTCCGTAAGCGGATTTCCCTTCAGTAGAACGCCGCTATCACAGTGGCCATCCGACGCGTGGCAGTCTCGTTCGATGCGCAGCTTACGCCACTAACCTAACCCGACGCGTCGACTTATCTTCGGTCAATTTGAATGAAGCGAGCCGCTCGCTGAGTTCGTTAGTCTGATCCGAGAGAGTCTTTGCCGCGGCATTTGTCTGCTCGGCCATGGCAGCGTTTTGTTGTGTTCCCTGGTCAAGTACATTGACGTTATTGTTGATCTCGGCGAGGGACGCCGCTTGCTCGCGGCTCGAATTGACGATTTGATCAATCCGATCGGAAATCTTCAAGATCGACGCCGTTATGTTGTGTAACGCCTCACCTGCTTTCCCCACGTAATCTGAGCCGATCGCCACCTCCGAAGAGGATTCCGAAATCAGGTGGCGAATCTCGCGGGCTGCAGCTGATGATTTCTGGGCAAGTTCGCGCACTTCCTGGGCTACGACTGCAAAACCCTTTCCGGCATCTCCAGCACGAGCCGCCTCGACACCAGCATTTAGTGCCAAAAGATTTGTCTGGAACGCAATCGTATCGATCAAACCAATGATTTGGCCGATCTTGTGGGACGCGTCTTCTATTCTGCCCATTGCGTTGATCGCATCGGTCACAATGGTTGCCGCACCCTCGGCGTGTTCTTTAACAACGGACACGAAAGCCTGGGTTTCATAGGCATTCTCGGATGATTTTCTGACCGTGACCGTCACCTGTTCGACGGCGGCCGCAGCCTCCTCCAGTGAGGCGGCTTGCAATTCAGTTCGCCGCGACAGATCATCTGAGGCTTTGAAAAGCTCGCTGGTTCCCCATTGAATTTGATTGGTATTCTCGTCGATATGAGACACTGTCTCTCTCAGGATCGAAAGCGAGTGATTGAAATCGCGCCTCAGCGGCTCAAGATTGGGATGGAATTGGCGGTCAATTTCTTGAGAGATGTCGCCACGCGCCAATCGAGATAACGCCTCTCCTAGAATGGTGACGGCAGTTGCGACCTCCTCCTCCATCTGAGCGCGTTCGCGTTCACGATCCATCCGCTCCTGTTCAACGGTTTTCCTATCGGCTTCCGTTCGTGTCTCGATGTCCATCTTCGAGACAGCATTTTCACGGAAAACCTCGAGTGCGCGAGCCATTTCACCTATTTCGTCTCTCCGGTCACGTCCGACAATCTGCGATCGAAGATCGCCCTTTGCCAGCTCTTGCATGCGCTTCGCGATCCGTTCGATCGGGGCGCGAAGTGTCGCCATCAGGCCGGCGCCAGCCGCCAAGGCTACCAAGACGCCGGACACTGTGGCGATAGTTGACAGCAAGCGGGCAAGATTGCTTTCATTGCGAGCATCGTTTTCCTGAGTTGCTGCAAAGGTTACGAGGTTTTTCCAGATCTCCTGGCCGGTTTTGTCCGCCTCAGAATATTGCGCTTGGCGGGCTTCCGCTATCTTGACCAGCTTCTCTGTGTTCTCTTGGATAGAATCCACCTGGGCGAATAGATCTTCCTGCATTTTATCGAAGCCAGATATCGAGCTGGCAACGCCTCCAACTGCCACGGTGTCACGCGCCAATTTTGTAAGTTGCTCAACGAGGCGCTGCTGATTCTCTGCGTTGGCTGTACGGAACAGGTTATTGATTTCGATTTCGATCGAATCGGCGTCCTGGCCGATCGTTGTCGCCGTCGCAACAAGCATTTCGGAATCCGTCAACGCTTTATCCAACGCCCGGATCGCATTTGTTCCTTCAATCATGTGCTGGATCGCATCCACTCGCAGGTTCGTCGCAAAGCTCTGTAGGTCAGAGCCGGCAAGCCGTGTGGAAGGGTCGACAAATTCGGGGTTGGCGATTAGCTTGGCGATAGTCCTCTCAATTTTAGTAACGGCCTGCTCGTCAGCAGTCGAGACTACCCGCTTAACTGTTTTTAGCGACTTTTTGATCACAAGCCCTTGCTGGGCGACAGTCGGAGGCTGCTTCGCTCCGTCCGGCAAGCTCACCAAGTCTTCCGCCATGTGTTGCATAACTGATGCCGTATCGAGTGAGCGGGTAGCCTCCCGGAGCATGGTTTTCCCGGAGTTCTCCTGATTGCGTACTTGTGAGCGCACATCAACCGCAGCCAATTTAAGGGCGCCTCCGACCTCCTTGATCTTCGACAAGTTGGAAACAATGTCGCTGCGAACGGATTCCTCGTCATTATGCAAAGACCACATGCGGCCGATGCTGCCCGAGATAACGGACATTGCCGATACACTGTTTTCGAGCGCACCAGTTTCGCTCCCGCTACCTGCCGCCGCTTCCTGGAGCGACTGCATGGTTGCGCTCTGCCCGTTTAAACTTGTCAGCGCCTCATCTCGGTACTCCGTTGAGCTTTGCGCCAAAAAGCGGTTCATGCTTTCCGCGACACTTCGAAACCCGCTCAAGGTCTGAAGAACCTCATTTGAAAGCCGAAGACGAGACTGAAGCAAGCCAGTTGCTTTTAAGCCGACCCCACCAACTGCCGCCAATATCAGGATCAAGGGTACAAGTACCAACAACACCTTTGCTCTTATGGTAAAGGTGGACAACAGGCGATCGACGAACATACTTACCTCCAAAGGGCTCAAACGGTGCTGGGGCCTCGCTTTTGGAATAGTAATGTTTGAGCCTGAACGAACATGGATAAGAGTTTCACTAAAACAATCGAAACTTTTTTACGTGTTGTTAGGATTTGACCTCTTACCCATTGCGTCTTTCGAGAAACTTAACGGAAGGTTAATACCTGCAGATTTGCCGGATCAGAACGTGGGAGTGGATCTATCTGCACCGAGGATCGATCTCCAGCACGTTCCCTGTCAGCTTTCCGGACAGTTCCGAATTCGCCAGGAATTGCACGGCGTGGATCACTGTTCGAAGCACGTCATTTTCGCTTGAAGACGTAGAGTTCACATCGCTGGCGTGTACAGCATTTATCCTCAGCCCGGAACCGAAATATTGCCTAGCAATTGCGGAGGTAGTAGTGCGCAACGCCGCTTGAAGGACGGCTTCTGCTTCCAGCGAGGTCGTCTCTTCGAACCATGCGACGTCCACTACGGCAAGCTCCGCGCCCTGAAGTCGAGAGCTAAAGGCACCTGTAACTCTGATTAGATTGGATACGGCATCAAGCCCCAGATTCGCGCTGGATAGCGATCCCGTTACAGTTTGGGTTGTTTCATTTCTGCGGAAAACTATGTTCACCAGAACGTCGACCCGTCTCCAGCGCAAATACACCTGGTCAGCCATTGAGTTGACGTAAACGTCTCTGTTCGGGTTGACTTTGACCGGTAAAAAATTGTTTCCTTGGCCTTCAGCCAGGGAGGCGAAGTCGGCGGGATTGGCGTCGCCTACGGCGACCCGATAGCCTTTTTCTATAAATGAGCGCGCCAAACAAAGACCAACAGGATTTGACGCGCCTATCAAGACACAGACTTTTTCCCCAGGAGAAATGTTGGCGTCACTGTCACGTTCAACCAGTACCTCGGTCGATGGAGTATGACACGCCTTGTGAGTCAGAGACGCTTGTATCACGCGCCGGTCGCCGCTTCCGGCAGATTAAGAAGGTCGACAATTTGTGCATTTTTGGCCAAGTTTAGCACTTATAACTCCCGGTCCGTCGCTGCGTCTCCCGCGAACAAGCAATGCGCGGGCGATATAGTAAAATTTTTGTCCGACAATCTGTCAATTCCTTTTTGCGATTTTCGGCGGACACATGTCGAGACCGGCGTCATTTTGAGGCCTCATGCCCGCAATGCCGTAAGCATCGGTATTCCGACACCCGGTTGAGTTTGATGTGGTCTTTCCTGTTAGTCTTCTCTCGCCGCCACGTTCCGATTTGATCGCGCTTTTCGCGTTCGCGCGGCACAGACAACAGCACGCCTATGGCAGCACAAGCTGTTTGACCATCATCAGGTTTCGTCCTTAAGCTCTTCTTTTGCCCAATCAGACGCCCGGAGTCCGTACCCGCTAAGAAGAGCGCAAAGTCAACCCAATGCGACGAGGCGCGGCTTACGCATTGATATTTGCCGCGACCGCCTCGCTTAGTAGGCCAAAAGAACTCGTCGACGTCTTTGCGTCTCCGAGTGTTGAGCCTGGAGCGTGCCTCTCTTATACGTCATAACCGAAGTATGCTGATGCGCAGGTTAAGAGGACCAGCGTGTGGCGAAATCGTGGGGCCATCCTACAGCACAATCATTTTTCTCCGTGTCGACTCAACGGCCTCCAAGGTCGGTTGGCGTAGGTTCTCTCCCACTCATAGCACTCCCACCCTTCCCGTGACGGGCTGCGATCGAAAGCAGCCCGTCACCCCTCGCCTTGGGAGGCATCTTTAGATTGATTTGCCGTGCGGGAACTCCACTAGAACCGTGGCAGATTTCCCTGATGCTGCCTTGCCTTTGATCAGGAATAGCATTAACGTATATCAGACAATCTGTCAATCTGTTCGAGGCTTGTGGAAGCCAGTCATCGCATCATTAGAGGCTTCCCAACTGCAGCGCTGAAAAACTAGGAGGCCATCTCGAGCGGGAGAACGTGGATGTCGGTGCTGGTGATGATCCGCCATGACGAAAGCCTAGGGAATGAGAGATTCAACCGGCCTCCACAAAGGTCCGAATCGGTCATGTACGCGATCAAAATCGCTCGCACGCCATCCGGTCTCGAGCTTTGAAGGTTTGGAAAACTAGTCCCGGCATGTGCGAGTTGGTGTTCATAGATAGGTTATATTGGATGACCGAAAGTTTGTTCAGCAAGCCCGATGAAGGGACCTTAGTGAAAGACAACTTTATCGAGGGCTCCGATCCCGAACGTCTTTTGCCTTTGATATCATCGCCCCTGGCGTCATCTGACCTTGCTCAACACGACAGTAGATCGCTTAACTCTCGCTGCAGTCGAATTTCCCTTGATGGTTTTGGCGTTGCGGATGCCCATCATGAAGAGGCGTTCTCGGTCATGATAGATTCCCCAGTTGACGTCGTAACGGTCTTCCTGCCGGCGTCCGGGAATGCAGTCTTTCATTGGTCTGGGCAACAGGTAGAGTCGCCGCATGTTGCAAATGCTCCGCTAAATGCCCGACAAGATGGCATAAGATCTCAACTGTCATTGACGATCGATACGCAATCCTTGCGTGACAAGCTTTCTCGCATGCTCGATCGGACGATCAGCGGAAATCTGCAAATTCAGCCGACCCTTGATCTTGCATCGAGCGCGGGAACGCTCATGCGAGAACTAGCCCTGTCTGCCCATCGCGGCCTCAGTGCCGGGGGGGCTCTGCGACAATGCCCGTCGGCCTATAGCTCGCTCCTCGACGCGATAGAGTACCTTTTGATCGAAAGCTGTATGCATCGCTATACCGATGAACTTCGTCGTCCGGCTCCGTCTCCCACGCCTCGCCACGTGAAACGGGCAATGGAGTTTATGGAAGAGCATATGGCTCAACCCATTTCCCTTAACGATATCGCCGCTGCGGCCAAGGTCAGCGTGCGGACTTTGCAGCACGGCTTCCGACAATTTCGTAATACCAGCCCCACAATGCACCTCCGAGACTTGCGTATGTGCGCAGCTCGACAGGAACTGCTGCAAAACGGCGCTAAAATCAGCGTTTCGGAAATAGCGCTTAAGTGGGGCTTCACACACCTCGGCCGTTTTGCTGCAGAGTACAAGAGACGTTACGGCGAACTGCCATCTAAAACAGTGCATATGAGCGATGTTCTGCCGCATAGGCGATCTATGTGTGCTTCGCAGGCCTCTCCGCCCGAAAGCTGACCCGGAAATAGCCCTTCGCGATGGCGCTGTGGTTCGCAGCGCTCCACCGGGCTATACCATCGCTGCGCCCTTAATTTTTCGGTCTGTCGCCACAGACGGTCAGCAGCCGAGCGTACAGTGCTTCAAGGTGATTGGTGATTTGGATCATTTGCAGCCGCTCTTGCTCCAGGCGCTGCGACTGTGCATCTTCGTGGCTTTCTAAGTGGGTATCTGTCTTAGCCTGTTGCCCGAAATTGATTGCGATAACTTTGGACATCTTCGAACTCTCGTTGAATTTCGTTAATACTCCGCGTCTTGAAGGAAGACAGTCGCGGAAGGTGAAAAAGCAAAAGTCTGCTAGGCAGCTGCGATGCGTCCTGATTGGTGCCAAACCTTTGCTCAAAACTAAGGAAGCATTCCATCCCTTGTTCAAGCGGAGTGATTCCGTAGCTGAAGGTTGGGTCGAAGTCGCGCCTAAGTCCGAACCGGTTGGATCCGATCGCCGTTGATCGATAGAATGCCAGAGACCTGATCGACGACCGGGCCGATGATACCATCTGCTACCTCAACGACGACAATGGCGCTGTGGCTAGACCGATGGGATTGGTTATCTCGGCAGCAAGCTCTATCACCGGAATGACAGAACCGGCAGATCCCTGAACCGAGAACATGCGTTAGGGGCAGCGGCGTCGCCTCTGCTAACCCCCGGATTTCCGGGATCAACGTCGTCTTCATGCAGAACTGCTGGCTGCCAGATGGAAACCGATAATATCCTGCGATGAATTATGACATGATTCATTAAAACTCTTCCCATTCCTTAGTCGCGACAGCGGCTGTAGTACGTCCGCCGAAGGCGCCGGCAAGCTTCTGGGAGAGGGCACGCGCTGGCGAGGCGGCCGGCTTACCGTTCTGGTGGGCAACACGCCGTACAAAAGTCGAACCGTCGAGCCTGAAGCGCGCAATAAGCCGCGCCAGATTGGAAGCCTCATCCGCCAACCGGTTGGTGGCCGCCGTCGATTCTTCCACCATCGCCGCATTCTGCTGGGTTGTCTGATCCATCTGGTTGACCGCAGTGCTGACTTCCGCCAGCCCGGTCGATTGCTCTCGTGCCGCCGTCGAGATCGTATGAACGTGCTCGTTCACCTTGATCACGTGGCCTCGGATTAGACCAAGGGCATCGCCTGTGGCCGTTACCAGCCTGACCCCAGTTTTGACCTCGTCGCCGGACCGGTTGATCAGCGCCTTGATATCCTTGGCGGCAGTGGCGGAGCGCTGTGCCAGTTCACGCACCTCCTGAGCCACAACGGCGAAACCCTTTCCAGCGTCACCCGCACGCGCCGCCTCGACGCCGGCGTTGAGGGCCAAAAGATTGGTCTGGAAGGCGATCTCGTCAATGACGTTAATGATCTGGCCGATTTCATCCGAGGCCTGCTCGATGCGGCCCATGGCGGCGACCGCGTCTTTGACAACCGCGCTCGACTGCTCGGTGCTTCTGCGTGCCTCATCGACCATATGGCTGGCTTCCGTGGCTCTTTCTGTCGAGCTTTTTACCGCCACCGTGATTTCCTCAAGCGCCGAAGAGGTCTCCTCCAGGGCCGCGGCTTGCTGTTCCGTGCGCTTTGAAAGGTCGCCTGAGGCGATGCGCATCTCGCCGGCTCCGCCGTTGATCGTGTCGACGGCGGAGCGAACCTCGCCTAATACGGATCGAAGGGCTGCCATGGTGGCGTTGACATTACTCTTCAGTTCACCAAAGGCTCCCTGAAACTCGCCGCACATGTTTTCCGTCAGATCCCCATCGGCAAGCGCTGAGATAACTCGGCGAGTTTCGGCGATGCCCCGGTCAACAGAGGTGACCAGTTCGTTGACGCTTCCTGCAAAACGGTCGAGAGCCGCATCGCCGTATTTCTTGGTGATGCGATGGGTGAAGTCACCGGCTACGGCGGCTGACACCACCTCGGCAATGCTCGACTGCAAGTCGGCGCTCTTGGCCTGCAACGCGGCCTCCTGCGCGTTCAGATCGCGGGCCTTGATGCTGTTTTGCTTGAATACCTCAACGGCTCTCGACATCTTGCCGATTTCGTCGGCGCGCATTGCGAAAGGAACCTCAGTGTCGAGATTACCATCTGCCAGTACGCCCATCGTGGTAGTCAACCGCGAGATCGGATCGGTAATCTTCCGGATGCAGTAAAGCAGGGCTATAATGCCCGTCGTAGTTGCCAGCGCCATGGCAAGAATGGTGACCAAAACCGTCGATGAAACGGCGCCCATCGTGTTTCCGACGGCCGCGACTCCACCACGCTTGTTAACTGCGACATCCTGGTCAAGGAGCGCTCCGCTATCATTATACAGTTTCGTCGTGGCGTCACTCGTTAGAAGAGCGAATGCTTCATCCTTCTTGCCTGCCTGCATTAGTTTAACAATCCGCTCGCCATCCTCCTGATATTGCGTCCACAAAGCGGAGAACGCGTCATAGGCCTGACGCTCCTCGCCGGATGTCACCATCGGCTCATATTCACCACGGGCATTCGCGAGATCCTCCATCTTCTGGCGGAAGGTGGTGATATTATGCGCAAGGCTCGTCGAATCTGATGAGTTTGTCACCAGCCTGAACTGCAGGATGCGGTAGTCCCCGGTGATCGTATTGATCCGATTTATCACATCGATCGATGGCAGCCAGTTGCTGGCAACTTCGGATATATTGCTCCTAATGGACAGCAGCTTGACGATACTCACGATGCCCTGGCCCGCCGCGAGAAGAGAGAGCAGAACAAATATCAAAGATAAAGCGAGTCTAATGGACTTGGGCATAAAGGCAAACCTTTTAGGTGAGGTGGACGATCGACTTGTCTACTCAAATCTTCCAATTGCCGTTTCATTCATTCGAACGGCAGATCAATCTTGTGGGTCTGTGACATAGCTGAGAATACCTATTGGTTGCGTTGGTTAATGAAGCCTTTCCTGCCCGTCTCGAATGCAAAAAGACGACGTTTTAAGGATAGTCAGGCGTCCAATGGATCGTCCGCGCTTGCAAGGAGGATGCAGCCGGCAAAATTTCATTTGGCGCCGTTCGAAGAGCATCATCGTTTTCAGCAACCGAGTTTCGCCCCGCCACGAGCGACCTAGAGCAAGTCCTGCGATCGATGAATCGATTGTGATGTGACGGCGTCCATCGAAGCTGATTCAACTCCACAGAGAAGAGGTGGATGATGGGACAAGCCCTGAGCGATGATCTTCGAATACGGGTTTTGAAAGCGTCTGCGGCGGGCATGTCGGCTCGACAGGCTGCGGCTCGTTTCGGAGTTGGGATTTCGA
>NZ_NWSZ01000051.1:0-18146 GCF_002531885.1 Rhizobium sp. L9
AAGAAAAGCTGCGCTTCGCTATCCGCGAAGGCGGCCGCACCGTCGGCGCCGGTATCGTCGCTTCGATCGTCGAGTAACCTTTCAGGTTATCCACAATCAGGAAGGCCCCGCTGGAAACAGCGGGGTTTTTCGTTTTTGATGCATCCGAGCTGTTTAACAGGTGTTGTAAAAATATCGTTAAAGATGCTCGTCACAGTATTTTGTTCATCTCACGTTCAGAAAGCAGTTGTGATTGGCTCATTTTAGTCCAGACTCCTCCCTGTAAAGAGGAGAGTCGGGATGATTCCAAAGGCCACATTCGTTGCGACGATATTCGCAATGTATGTTTTCACGATGTTTTTCATCGCTGCGATTCCGCAAGAGGTTGTTCAATCGGCCGGAGTGCAGATCAATGAGGTAAGCGTCGTCAAGTGACGACCTTTCCAGCTCATCGCACGGGGCTGCGGTGATAGGGCAATAATTGGCCAGGTGCTCCCGGATAGGGTGCTCCTGGCGCGGCGGGGTGAGATACCTCCCAGAACGCTCGCTTGCTCTTCGCGCGGAAGCGACTAACTATGCCTCCGGTTTCATGATGCGGAGGACATTTCCATGAAAAAGCGGATTCTGTTCACAGGCGGTTCCGGCAAGGCAGGTCGCCATGCCGTGCCATGGCTCGTCAATGCAGGCTACGAGGTTCACAACCTCGATCTCGTGCCTCTGGACAGCCCCGGCGTCACCAATCTCATCGCCGACATCACCGATAGCGGCCAGGTCTTCAACGCGCTGTCGATGCATCGCGATTTTCCCGATCTCGACGAGGGCAGGGGTGTTCAGCCTTTCGATGCCGTCGTGCATTTTGCCGCCATTCCGCGCATCCTGATCAAGCCGGACAACGAGACCTTCCGCATCAACGTGATGGGCACTTACAATGTCATAGAAGCGGCGGTGAAGCTCGGGATCCGGAAGATCATCGTCGCGTCGAGTGAGACGACCTACGGCGTCTGTTTCGCCGAAGGTCATCGCGACTTCCACCAGTTTCCGCTAGAGGAAGACTACGACGTCAATCCGATGGATTCCTACGGCCTCTCCAAGGTCGTCAACGAAAAGACGGCACGCGCCTTTGCCGAACGATCGGGCTTCGACATCTATGCGCTGCGCATCGGCAACGTTATCGAGCCGCACGAATATGAAAGGTTTCCGACCTATTTCGCCCATCCTGAGATGCGCAAGCGCATCACCTGGAGCTACATCGACGCTCGCGACCTGGGAAAGATCTGCCATCTCTGCATAGAGAAGGACGGGCTTGGCTATCAGGTCTTCAATGCCGCTAACGACACGGTTTCGGCCAATACGCCATCGAAGGAGTTGGCGAAGCGATTCTTCCCCAACGTGCCGTTCACCCGCGAGATCGGTGAATATGAGGGGCTGCTTTCCAACCGCAAGATTCGCGAAGTGCTGGACTTCAAGGAAGAACACGACTGGCGCAAATATGTGAAGGTCTGAATGCTCCCCGGTGACGCGATCGAAAGCGGACGCTCGTAAATGAGCAGAAGGCTTTGAAAATCGAAAATCGTGCTTGCCAATCTGCTGCCGCCGTCTTAAAGGGAGCGCCATGCATTTCAGCAGCGATTTGCGGGTCTTGGCCCGGGCGCTGAAGGATAGGCATGAAGGGGTATAGCTCAGTTGGTAGAGCGGCGGTCTCCAAAACCGCAGGTCGGGGGTTCGAGCCCCTCTGCCCCTGCCATTTTCCCTGATACGGACAGCGCGGCGCTGCTCGCGGCATACCGGGCTGGGGATCAATTGGTGGCAACTAATTTCGTTAAACTTCGGTTTCCCTCTTGTGCATTCGGAAATCGGTGTTTATTTAGGGTTCAACAGACACGCGGTGCGTGGGGCTGATAGTTTCAGCTTTACGCGCCGTAATTGCGTGGGCAGTCGATGGCATCCAAATCCAATCCATTTGCGTTTCTGCAGCAGGTTCGCTCCGAGACGTCCAAGGTCACATGGCCGTCGCGCCGCGAGACGATGATCTCGACGGTCATGGTGCTGGTGATGGTGGTATTTGCCGCGCTGTTTTTCTTTGCCGCTGACCAGCTGATCGGCTGGGTCCTGAGCTTCGTGCTCAATACCGGCAACTGATACGGGTGGAGATGAAAATGGCGGCACGTTGGTACATCGTCCACGCGTACTCGAATTTTGAAAAGAAGGTAGCTGAAGACATCGAGAACAAGGCTCGCCAGAAGGGGCTTGAGCACCTGTTCGAGAAGATCCTCGTGCCGACCGAAAAGGTTGTGGAAGTGCGTCGCGGCCGCAAGGTCGATAGCGAGCGCAAGTTCTTCCCGGGTTATGTCCTGGTTCGCGCCAATCTGACGGACGAGGCCTACCACCTGATCAAGAATACGCCGAAGGTCACGGGTTTCCTCGGCTCCGACAATAAGCCCGTTCCGATTCCGGATTACGAAGCCGAGCGTATTCTCGGCCAGGTTCAGGAAGGTGTCGAGCGGCCGAAGGCGTCCGTTACCTTCGAGATCGGCGAGCAGGTCCGCGTTTCCGATGGTCCCTTCGCCTCGTTCAACGGCACGGTTCAGGATGTGGACGAAGAGCGTTCGCGCCTGAAGGTGGAAGTGTCGATCTTCGGCCGCGCAACACCGGTCGAGCTGGAATACGCTCAGGTCGAGAAGGTCTGATTGCAGAATTGGAGGCTGGCCTTTGTGGTCTGTTTCCGGCGGACCTAGTCCGCATCCGCGTGGAAGGTGAGGGGTCTTAGCCGGGCCCTATTGATCCGCACCACGCAACCGCAGCCGCCGGAGCGATCCGGCATCACGGGCCGGGCAACCGGCCGTTCATGAAAGGCAGAGAGATATGGCTAAGAAAGTTGCAGGCCAGCTCAAGCTTCAGGTCAAGGCAGGATCGGCGAACCCGTCCCCGCCGATCGGCCCGGCGCTTGGTCAGCGTGGCATTAACATCATGGAATTCTGCAAGGCGTTCAACGCCGCCACGCAGGAAATGGAAAAGGGTATGCCGATTCCGGTCGTCATCACCTATTACCAGGACAAGTCCTTCACCTTCGCGATGAAGCAGCCTCCGGTCAGCTACTGGCTGAAGAAGGAAGCGAAGATCACCTCCGGTTCCAAGACCCCGGGCAAGGGCGCAAAGGCCGGTACCCTCACCAAGGCTCAGATCAAGACGATCGCGGAAGCTAAGATGAAGGACCTGAACGCAGCGGATATCGAAGGCGCAATGGCGATGATCGAGGGCTCTGCCCGCGCCATGGGCCTGGAAGTGGTGGGTTAAGACCATGGCAGGCAAGCGCACACGCAAGATCAACGAAGGTGTTGATCCCACCAAGCTCTACGCTCTCACGACCGCCATCGGCATGGTCAAGGAACGGGCTGTCGCAAAGTTCGACGAAACCATCGAAGTCTCGATGAACCTCGGCGTTGACCCGCGTCATGCGGACCAGATGGTTCGCGGCGTCGTCAACCTGCCGAACGGCACCGGCCGTACGGTTCGCGTCGCCGTCTTCGCTCGTGGCGCCAAGGCTGACGAAGCCAAGGCTGCCGGTGCCGATGTCGTTGGCGCCGAAGACCTCGTCGAAATCGTCCAGGGCGGCAAGATCGAATTCGATCGCTGCATCGCCACCCCCGACATGATGCCGCTCGTCGGCCGTCTCGGTAAGGTTCTTGGCCCGCGCGGCATGATGCCGAACCCGAAGGTCGGAACCGTCACCATGGACGTCGCCGGAGCCGTCAAGGCTTCCAAGGGCGGCGCCGTCGAGTTCCGCGTCGAGAAGGCTGGTATCGTCCATGCCGGCATTGGCAAGGCCTCTTTCGACGCCAAGGCTCTGGAAGAAAACATCCGCGCCTTTGCCGACGCCGTCATCAAGGCGAAGCCGGCTGGCGCCAAGGGCAACTACGTCAAGCGCGTGGCGATATCCTCGACCATGGGCCCGGGCGTCAAGATCGAAGTCGGCTCGGTCACCGCGGCTCCGACTGCATAAGTTTATGGCCGGGCTTCGGCCCGGTCGCTGAATTTCCGGCCTCGCAAGGGGCCGGAATATTCCGGAGAAATCCGGAATCCTGTCCGAGATTGCAGGTGGTTTTCCCTTAATCACTTGGCCTGCATGAGACGGGTAAGACCCGAATTGCATGAAGTTCGCTTCTTGGAACTCGGTTCGAGCCTTGGATGCCTTGTGCCTCTTCAGCCTTGATTGGCGCGGAGCGCGAGGGGACAGGATCCTCAAGCGTCGCTTGGGATCTCTTTGATCCCAGGGGGCAAAAGGCAACCCGGTGGGTCCGTTTCAAACGGTCCCGCCAACTGGAGATAGGCAGTGGAAAGAGCGGAAAAACGCGAATTCGTCACGGAACTGAACGAAGTCTTCAAGGCTTCGGGCTCGGTTGTCGTGGCCCACTATGCTGGTGCTACAGTCGCGCAGATGAACGATTTTCGTTCGAAGATGCGCGCTGCTGGCGGCACCGTCAAAGTCGCGAAGAACCGCCTGGCCAAAATTGCCCTTCAGGGTACGGAAGCGGAAGGGATTTCCAATCTCTTCAAGGGTCAGACCCTCATTGCTTACAGCAATGATCCGATCATCGCTCCGAAGGTCGTCATGGATTTCGCCAAGACCAACGACAAGATCGTGGTTCTCGGCGGCGCCATGGGTACGACAACGCTGAACGCCGAAGGTGTCAAGTCGCTTGCGACCGTGCCTTCGCTGGACGAACTGCGTGCGAAGCTGCTGGGCATGATCCAGACCCCGGCTACCCGCATTGCAGGCGTTGTTGCAGCACCGGCAAGCCAGCTTGCTCGCGTGTTCTCGGCCTACGCCAAGAAGGACGAAGCCGCTTAAGGCGGTTTTTCGCTGTACATACTCAACAGTTCGAACCGAACAAAAGGAACTAGAAAATGGCTGATCTCGCAAAGATCGTTGAAGACCTCTCCTCGCTGACCGTTCTGGAAGCTGCAGAACTGTCGAAGCTTCTTGAAGAAAAGTGGGGCGTTTCCGCCGCTGCTCCGGTAGCTGTTGCTGCCGTTGGCGGCGCTGCAGGCGGCGCAGCTGCTCCGGCTGAAGAAGAAAAGACCGAGTTCGACGTCATCCTCACGGATGCCGGCGCCAACAAGATCAACGTCATCAAGGAAGTCCGCGCCATCACCGGCCTCGGCCTCAAGGAAGCCAAGGACCTCGTCGAAGGCGCTCCGAAGGCTGTCAAGGAAGGCGTTTCCAAGGCTGAAGCCGCCGACATCAAGAAGAAGCTTGAAGACGCAGGCGCAAAGGCCGACGTCAAGTAATCTTGAACTGCACGTGGGAGGCGGCATTTACTGCCTCCCATTTGCCGTTTTCCTGAACGAATTACCCAAAAGCCGCGTGAAAACGGCTTTTGGGTAATGGGTTCTTCAAGAGCATGGTCTCGAACCGAAGCGCCAAGGCAATCCGGCCTGGCTATTTCGGGAGGTGGGACGAGGTTGAACTACTCATTGATCGGCGGGGTCGACTGGCCATCGGTTCCCGTCCGTTGCAGGCCCGGATGCAATTTTTGAAGGAGCGACGATGGCTCAGACCCTTTCGTTCAATGGTCGCAGGCGCGTACGCAAGTTTTTTGGTAAGATCCCCGAAGTCGCAGAAATGCCGAACCTCATCGAGGTTCAGAAGGCGTCCTACGACCAGTTTCTGATGGTTGAAGAGCCGAAGGGCGGTCGCCCTGACGAAGGCCTTCAGGCCGTCTTCAAGTCCGTTTTCCCGATCACCGACTTCTCCGGCGCCTCGATGCTGGAGTTCGTATCTTACGAATTCGAACCACCGAAGTTCGACGTTGACGAGTGCCGCCAGCGCGACCTGACTTATGCCGCGCCGCTGAAGGTCACTCTCCGTCTCATCGTGTTCGATATCGACGAGGATACCGGCGCAAAGTCGATCAAGGACATCAAGGAACAGTCGGTTTACATGGGCGACATGCCGCTCATGACGAACAACGGCACATTCATCGTCAACGGCACCGAGCGCGTCATCGTCTCGCAGATGCACCGTTCGCCGGGCGTCTTCTTCGACCACGACAAGGGCAAGAGCCATTCTTCCGGCAAGTTGCTCTTCGCCGCCCGCGTCATTCCTTATCGCGGCTCCTGGCTCGATATCGAATTCGATGCCAAGGACATCGTCTACGCCCGCATCGACCGCCGCCGCAAGATCCCCGTCACGTCGCTGCTGATGGCGCTCGGCATGGACGGCGAGGAAATCCTCGACACCTTCTACACCAAGTCGCTCTACAAGCGCGACGGCGAAGGCTGGCGCATTCCCTTCAAGCCGGAAACGCTGAAGGGCGCCAAGGCAATCACCGAGATGGTCGACGCCGATACCGGCGAAGTCGTCGTGGAAGCCGGCAAGAAGCTGACGCCGCGCCTGCTGCGCCAGCTTTCCGATAAGGGCCTGAAGGCGCTGAAGGCCGGCGACGACGATCTCTACGGCAACTATCTTGCCGAGGATATCGTCAACTACTCGACGGGTGAGATCTATCTCGAGGCCGGCGACGAGATCGACGAGAAGACGCTTGCCGTCATCCTCGCAAACGGTTTTGACGAGATCCCGGTTCTCGGCATCGACCACATTAATGTCGGCGCCTATATCCGCAACACGCTTTCGGCTGACAAGAACGAGAACCGTCAGGACGCTCTGTTCGACATCTATCGCGTCATGCGCCCGGGTGAACCGCCGACCATGGAATCGGCCGAAGCCATGTTCAACTCGCTGTTCTTCGATGCGGAGCGTTACGACCTCTCCGCCGTCGGCCGCGTCAAGATGAACATGCGCCTCGACCTCTCCGTCGAGGACACCGTTCGCATCCTGCGCAAGGACGACATCCTGGCGGTGGTCAAGATGCTGGTCGAACTGCGCGACGGCAAGGGCGAGATCGACGACATCGACAACCTCGGCAACCGTCGCGTCCGCTCGGTCGGCGAGCTGATGGAGAACCAGTACCGTCTCGGCCTGCTCCGCATGGAGCGTGCGATCAAGGAACGCATGTCCTCGATCGAAATCGACACGGTCATGCCGCAGGACCTGATCAACGCCAAGCCGGCTGCCGCAGCCGTCCGCGAATTCTTCGGCTCCTCGCAGCTCTCGCAGTTCATGGACCAGGTCAACCCGCTGTCGGAAATCACCCACAAGCGCCGTCTTTCGGCCCTTGGTCCGGGCGGTCTGACCCGCGAGCGCGCCGGCTTCGAAGTCCGCGACGTGCATCCGACCCACTATGGCCGCATCTGCCCGATCGAAACGCCGGAAGGCCCGAACATCGGTCTGATCAACTCGCTTGCGACCTTTGCCCGCGTCAACAAATACGGCTTTATCGAGAGCCCGTACCGGCGCATCGTCGACGGCAAGGTGACGAACGACGTGCTCTACCTCTCCGCCATGGAAGAGGCGAAGTACTACGTCGCGCAGGCCAACGCCGAACTGAACGCTGACGGTTCCTTCGTCGACGAATTCGTCGTCTGCCGTCACGCGGGTGAAGTTATGCTCGCGCCCCGCGACAGCATGAACCTGATGGACGTTTCGCCGAAGCAGGTCGTTTCGGTTGCTGCGGCACTCATCCCGTTCCTGGAAAACGACGACGCCAACCGCGCCCTCATGGGCTCGAACATGCAGCGTCAGGCCGTGCCGCTGTTGCGTGCCGAAGCGCCGTTCGTCGGCACCGGCATGGAGCCGGTCGTCGCGCGTGACTCCGGTGCCGCCATCGGCGCCCGCCGTGGCGGCGTCGTCGACCAGGTCGACGCGACGCGTATCGTTATCCGCGCCACGGAGGACCTCGAAGCCGGCAAGTCCGGCGTCGATATCTACCGCCTGCAGAAGTTCCAGCGTTCGAACCAGAACACCTGCGTCAACCAGCGTCCGCTAGTCACCGTCGGTGACGTCGTCAACCGCGGCGATATTCTCGCCGACGGTCCGTCGACCGATCTCGGCGACCTGGCGCTCGGCCGCAACGCGCTCGTCGCGTTCATGCCCTGGAACGGCTACAACTACGAAGATTCGATCCTGCTCTCCGAGCGCATCGTTGCAGACGACGTGTTCACCTCCATCCACATCGAGGAATTCGAAGTGATGGCGCGCGACACCAAGCTCGGCCCCGAGGAAATCACCCGCGATATTCCGAACGTCTCGGAAGAAGCGCTGAAGAACCTCGACGAAGCCGGCATCGTCTATATCGGCGCCGAGGTTCAGCCGGGCGATATCCTCGTCGGCAAGATCACGCCGAAGGGCGAAAGCCCGATGACGCCGGAAGAAAAGCTTCTGCGCGCCATCTTTGGCGAAAAAGCCTCCGACGTGCGCGACACCTCCATGCGCATGCCGCCCGGCACCTATGGCACGATCGTCGAGGTTCGCGTCTTCAACCGCCATGGCGTCGAGAAGGACGAGCGCGCGATGGCGATCGAACGCGAAGAGATCGAGCGTCTCGCCAAGGACCGTGATGACGAGCAGGCGATCCTCGACCGTAACGTCTATGGTCGTCTGATCGACATGCTGCGCGGCCAGGTCTCGATTGCCGGTCCGAAGGGCTTCAAGAAGGGCACCGAGCTTTCGAACGCCGTCGTCTCCGAATATCCCCGCTCGCAGTGGTGGATGTTCGCCGTCGAGGACGAGAAGGTGCAGAGCGAACTCGAAGCGCTCCGCGGCCAGTACGACGAGTCCAAGTCGCGCCTCGAACAGCGCTTCATGGACAAGGTCGAGAAGGTCCAGCGCGGCGATGAAATGCCTCCGGGCGTCATGAAGATGGTCAAGGTCTTCGTTGCCGTGAAGCGCAAGATCCAGCCGGGCGATAAGATGGCCGGTCGTCACGGGAACAAGGGCGTGGTCTCGCGCATTGTGCCTGTCGAGGACATGCCGTTCCTCGAAGACGGCACGCATGTCGACGTCGTTCTGAACCCGCTCGGCGTGCCTTCGCGCATGAACGTCGGCCAGATCCTGGAAACGCACCTGGGCTGGGCTTGCGCCGGCATGGGTCGCCAGATCGGCGAACTGATCGAAGCGTATAAAGCCAATGGTAACATCGAGCCACTGCGCAAGACCATTGGCGATGTCGTGGGCGACGGTCCCAAGGCCGAACAGGTCCAGGACTTCGACGATGAGTCCGTTCTGCGTCTCGCCGACCAGTGGAAGCGCGGTGTTTCGATCGCAACGCCGGTCTTCGACGGCGCTAACGAAGGTGACGTCAACGACATGCTGCGTCTGGCGGGTCTCAAGGACACCGGCCAGTCGACGCTCTATGACGGCCGTACCGGCGAGCAGTTCGACCGCCAGGTGACCGTGGGCTACATCTACATGCTGAAGCTCAACCACCTGGTCGACGACAAGATCCATGCCCGTTCGATCGGCCCTTACTCGCTCGTGACCCAGCAGCCGCTGGGCGGCAAGGCGCAGTTCGGCGGTCAGCGCTTCGGCGAAATGGAAGTCTGGGCGCTCGAAGCCTATGGCGCCGCCTATACGCTGCAGGAAATGCTGACGGTGAAGTCGGACGACGTCGCCGGCCGCACCAAGGTCTACGAAGCCATTGTCCGCGGAGACGACACGTTCGAAGCCGGTATTCCGGAAAGCTTCAACGTTCTCGTCAAGGAAATGCGCTCGCTGGGCCTCAGCGTCGAGCTCGAGAACACCAAGCTCGACGAAGCGCAGGCAACCCAGCTGCCGGACGCGGCCGAGTAAACATTGATAGGGCGTGCGCTGCCAATGCGGCGCACGCCGGTCCCGCCGGGAGCCGCATCTGTCGGCCCGGAAGGGAAGTTTCGCCGCATCTTGCGGTTATTCTCGTTTAAGCGAGGGAGGCGGCTCCCGGGAATTGCCGCCGGCCATCGCATTTTGAGGGCGCTTTAGCCCATGAAGGAGACAGGCATGAACCAAGAGGTCATGAATCTTTTCAATCCGCAGGTGCCTGCACAGAATTTCGATTCCATTCGGATTTCGATCGCGTCTCCGGAGAAGATCCTCTCCTGGTCCTACGGTGAGATCAAGAAGCCGGAAACCATTAACTACCGTACGTTCAAGCCGGAACGCGACGGTCTGTTCTGCGCACGCATCTTTGGCCCGATCAAGGATTACGAATGCTTGTGCGGCAAGTACAAGCGCATGAAGTACAAGGGCATCATCTGCGAAAAGTGCGGCGTCGAAGTCACGCTGTCGCGTGTTCGCCGTGAGCGCATGGGCCATATCGAGCTCGCCGCTCCCGTTGCCCACATCTGGTTCCTGAAGTCGCTGCCGTCGCGCATCTCGACCCTGCTCGACATGACGCTGAAGGATGTCGAGCGCGTCCTCTATTTCGAAAACTACATCGTCACAGAGCCCGGCCTGACCGCGCTCAAGGAGCACCAGCTCCTGACGGAAGAAGAGTACATGCTTGCCGTCGACGAATACGGCGAAGACCAGTTTACCGCGATGATCGGCGCTGAGGCGATCTACGAGATGCTGGCCTCGATGAACCTCGAAAAGATCGCCGGCGATCTGCGCTCCGAGCTTGCCGACACGACGTCGGATCTCAAGCAGAAGAAGCTGATGAAGCGCCTGAAGATCGTCGAGAACTTCATGGAGTCAGGCAATCGTCCGGAATGGATGATCATGAAGGTCGTTCCGGTCATCCCGCCGGATCTGCGCCCGCTCGTTCCGCTCGATGGCGGCCGTTTCGCGACGTCGGATCTGAACGATCTCTATCGCCGCGTCATCAACCGTAACAACCGTCTGAAGCGCCTGATCGAACTGCGCGCTCCGGGCATCATCATCCGCAACGAAAAGCGCATGCTGCAGGAATCTGTCGACGCGCTCTTCGATAACGGCCGCCGCGGCCGCGTCATCACCGGCGCCAACAAGCGCCCGCTGAAGTCGCTGTCCGACATGCTGAAGGGTAAGCAGGGCCGCTTCCGTCAGAACCTGCTCGGCAAGCGCGTCGACTATTCTGGCCGTTCGGTCATCGTCACCGGCCCGGAACTGAAGCTGCATCAGTGCGGTCTTCCAAAGAAGATGGCGCTCGAACTCTTCAAGCCGTTCATCTATGCCCGCCTCGACGCCAAGGGTTATTCCTCGACCGTCAAGCAGGCCAAGAAGCTGGTTGAAAAGGAAAAGCCGGAAGTTTGGGATATCCTCGACGAGGTCATCCGCGAACATCCGGTTCTCCTGAACCGCGCACCGACGCTGCACCGCCTGGGCATCCAGGCCTTCGAACCCACCCTGGTCGAAGGCAAGGCAATCCAGCTGCACCCGCTCGTCTGCACGGCCTTCAACGCCGACTTCGACGGTGACCAGATGGCTGTTCACGTGCCGCTGTCGCTCGAAGCCCAGCTCGAAGCCCGTGTCCTGATGATGTCGACCAACAACATCCTGCACCCGGCAAACGGCGCGCCGATCATCGTTCCCTCGCAGGACATGGTTCTCGGCCTCTACTATCTGTCGATTCTGAACCAGAACGAGCCGGGCGAAGGCATGGCCTTCTCCGATCTCGGCGAACTGCATCATGCGCTCGAAAACAAGGTCGTGACGCTGCACACCAAGATTCGCGGCCGCTTCAAGTCGATCGGCGAGGATGGCAAGCCCTACTCGAAGATCTATGAGACGACGCCCGGCCGTCTGCTTATCGGCGAACTGCTGCCGAAGAACGGCAAGGTGCCCTTCGACATCTGCAACCAGGAAATGACCAAGAAGAACATCTCCAAGATGATCGACACGGTCTATCGCCATTGCGGCCAGAAGGACACGGTCATCTTCTGCGACCGCATCATGCAGCTCGGCTTCGCCCATGCCTGCCGCGCCGGCATTTCGTTCGGCAAGGACGACATGGTCATCCCGGCCACCAAGGCGAAGATCGTTGCAGACACCGAAAACCTGGTGAAGGAATACGAGCAGCAGTACAATGACGGCCTGATCACCCAGGGCGAAAAGTACAACAAGGTTGTCGACGCCTGGGGCAAGGCGACCGAAAAGGTCGCCGAAGAAATGATGGCGCGCATCAAGGCGGTCGAATTCGACGAGAACACCGGCCGTCAGAAGCCGATGAACTCGATCTACATGATGAGCCACTCCGGCGCCCGCGGTTCTCCGAACCAGATGCGCCAGCTGGGCGGCATGCGCGGCCTGATGGCCAAGCCGTCGGGTGAAATCATCGAGACGCCGATCATCTCCAACTTCAAGGAAGGCCTGACCGTCAACGAGTACTTCAACTCGACGCACGGCGCCCGTAAGGGTCTGGCAGACACCGCCTTGAAGACCGCGAACTCCGGTTACCTGACCCGCCGTCTCGTCGACGTCGCGCAGGATTGCATCGTCACGCACGTCGATTGCGGCACCGAAACCGGCCTGACCATGACCGCCATCGTCGATGCCGGCCAGGTCGTCGCCTCGCTCGGCGCCCGTATCCTCGGCCGCACGGCGCTTGACGACATCGATCATCCGGTGACTGGCGAGCGCATCGTCGATGCCGGCAAGATGATCCTCGAGCCCGATGTCATCGAGATCGAGAAGGCTGGCATCCAGTCGATCCGCATCCGCTCGGCGCTGACCTGCGAAATCCAGACGGGCGTCTGCTCGGTCTGCTATGGCCGCGACCTCGCGCGCGGTACGCCGGTCAATATGGGCGAAGCCGTCGGCGTCATCGCCGCTCAGTCGATCGGCGAGCCGGGAACCCAGCTCACCATGCGTACTTTCCACCTTGGCGGTACGGCAACCGTGGTCGACCAGTCGTTCCTGGAAGCCTCGTACGAAGGTACGGTGCAGATCAAGAACCGCAACGTGCTGCGCAACTCCGAAGGCAGCCTCGTTGCCATGGGCCGCAACATGACCGTCCAGATCCTGGACGAGCGTGGCGTCGAGCGCTCTTCGCAACGTGTCGCCTACGGTTCGAAGCTGCACGTTGACGAAGGTGACAAGGTCAAGCGCGGGCAGCGCCTGGCGGAGTGGGATCCTTACACCCGTCCGATGATGACGGAAGTTGCCGGTACCGTTCAGTTCGAAGACCTCGTCGATGGTCTCTCGGTTCTGGAAGCGACCGACGAATCCACCGGCATCACCAAGCGTCAGGTCATTGACTGGCGTTCGACCCCGCGCGGTTCGGACCTCAAGCCGGCGATCGTCATCAAGGACGCCAGCGGCAATGTCGCGAAGCTGTCCCGCGGTGGTGACGCCCGCTTCCTGCTCTCGGTCGACGCAATTCTGTCGGTCGAGCCGGGCACGAAAGTCTCCCAGGGTGACGTTCTCGCCCGTTCGCCGCTCGAAAGCGCCAAGACCAAGGACATCACCGGTGGTCTGCCGCGTGTTGCCGAACTGTTCGAAGCGCGCCGTCCGAAGGACCACGCCATCATCGCAGAGATCGATGGTACGATCCGCCTCGGCCGCGACTACAAGAACAAGCGTCGCGTCATCATCGAACCGGCGGAAGACGGTGTCGAGCCTGTCGAATACCTGATCCCGAAGGGCAAGCCCTTCCACCTTCAGGACGGCGACTATATCGAAAAGGGTGACTACATCCTGGACGGTAACCCGGCTCCGCACGACATCCTGGCGATCAAGGGCGTGGAGGCTCTCGCTTCCTACCTGGTCAACGAAATCCAGGAAGTCTATCGTCTGCAGGGCGTCGTCATCAACGACAAGCACATCGAAGTGATCGTCCGTCAGATGCTGCAGAAGGTGGAGATCACCGATGCAGGCGACTCGACCTACATCGTCGGCGACAACGTCGACCGGATCGAGCTGGAGGACGTCAACGACCACCTGATCGAGCAGGGCAAGAAGCCCGCCAGCGGCGAGCCGGTCCTTCTCGGCATCACCAAGGCGTCGCTGCAGACCCCGTCCTTCATCTCGGCCGCATCCTTCCAGGAAACGACCAAGGTGCTGACGGAAGCTGCAATCGCCGGCAAAACCGACGGCCTGCAGGGGCTGAAGGAAAACGTCATCGTCGGCCGCCTCATCCCGGCCGGCACCGGCGGCACCATGACCCAGATCCGCCGCATCGCCACGTCGCGCGACGAGCTCATCCTCGAAGAGCGCCGCAAGGGCACTGGGGCAGCGGTCGCCACCCCGATGCTGCAGGACATGGCCGAAAACGCCCCGGCTGCGGAATAATCCGCAGCTGAGGTCCACGAATTGAAAACCGCCCGGAGCGATCTGGGCGGTTTTCGTTTGTGCTAGCCTCTAATTGATCGGGCGAGGGAGGGCGATTCCCGTCAGTTGAACCGGATGATCGCGACCTCGCCATCAACCGCACCCTGATACGCCGAGGCGTGCGGCTCTTCCGCCGGAATTTCGGTCAGCATGCCGATCTGGTCGAGGTCGGCCTCGATGAAACCCTCCTCGGCAAGAGCGTTCAAGGCTTCGCGCACGGCGGTGTCGTCATCGGGCGCCTTCAGCAGGATGTGCAGGTCGATGCCTTCGCTGGCCTCGGACTCATAGCCTTTGCCGATGATGATGAAGATCATCGGCCCGTCGAAATTATTGTCGTTATCAGGTGTCGTGATCATCGCCTGTCCTCGGTTCCTGGAGATTCGCATTGTCGAATCCGCTGAGAGGACCTAACGCCGCAATCGCTGATTCCTTAACCGCTTTTGCTGCAAGGCCCAAGTTTTTATCTTGGCGCACGTCCCTGAATGCGTCTAGAAGGATGAAAACAGGGCGTTCGGCCCGCATATCAAGGTGATGCGGCCAAGTTTATTTCTTAACTGGCCTTGACGGAACGGGTGGAAACCAGTAGTACCCCGCCCATCAGATCCCATGTGAGGCTTGGCTGTTCGGGGCGACGCGCCCTGAAATTCACCTCAAACAAGGTTCTAAACGCACGTTGAAGTCATGATGCTGCACGCATGACGCAGGTTTTTATGCGTCCTCTGCTCCTTGTGGTCCATCTGCGGAAGCGGATCGGGCCATATTTTGCGCATTGACGGAAAGCATGCGTCATTGCCGGAGACGGCGTGAGTTCAAGCCCGCAAGGGTACTGAGATAAACGTAAGGGATGGTTGAATGCCTACCGTAAACCAGCTGATCCGCAAGCCTCGCCAGGCGAACGTAAAGCGTAATAAGGTTCCCGCTCTCCAGGAGAACCCGCAGAAGCGCGGCGTTTGCACGCGCGTCTACACGACCACGCCGAAGAAGCCGAACTCGGCTCTGCGTAAGGTCGCAAAGATCCGCCTGACCAACGGCTTCGAAGTCATTGGTTACATCCCCGGCGAAGGTCACAACCTTCAGGAACACTCCGTCGTCATGATCCGTGGCGGCCGCGTAAAGGACCTTCCGGGTGTCCGTTATCACATCATCCGCGGCGTTCTCGATACCCAGGGTGTCAAGAACCGCAAGCAGCGTCGCTCCAAGTACGGTGCGAAGCGTCCGAAGTAATTCGGATTTTGAATAATCCGGCGCTGCGCGAGGTCCTCCGCGTGATAAAGCGCCTTAACGGTTGAAGAGACGAAAAGTATGTCCAGACGTCATAAAGCAGAAAAGCGCGAGATCAATCCGGATCCGAAGTTCGGTGACCTCGTCGTGACCAAGTTCATGAATGCCATCATGCTCGATGGTAAGAAGTCCGTTGCTGAAAACATCGTCTACGGTGCGTTCGACGCCGTCCAGGGCAAGTCCAAGCAGGAGCCGCTTTCGGTTTTCCATTCTGCGCTCGACAACATTGCCCCGCACGTTGAAGTCCGCTCGCGCCGCGTCGGTGGTGCGACCTACCAGGTTCCGGTCGACGTCCGTCCGGAGCGCCGCCAGGCTCTCGCCATTCGCTGGCTGATTGCCGCTGCCCGCAAGCGCAACGAAACCACCATGATCGACCGTCTGTCCGGCGAACTGCTCGATGCGTCCAACAACCGCGGCTCCGCCGTCAAGAAGCGCGAAGACACGCACAAGATGGCTGACGCCAACCGCGCGTTCTCGCACTATCGCTGGTAATTCCGAACGGTATCGAAAGGCAGTCCACAATGGCTCGCGAATATAAGATCGAAGACTACCGCAATTTCGGTATCATGGCGCATATCGACGCCGGCAAGACCACGACTACCGAGCGTATCCTTTACTACACCGGCAAGTCGCACAAGATCGGCGAAGTCCACGACGGCGCAGCCACCATGGACTGGATGGAGCAGGAGCAGGAGCGTGGCATCACGATCACCTCTGCTGCCACCACGACCTTCTGGAAGGGCCGTGACGGCAAGATGCGCCGCTTCAACATCATCGACACTCCCGGCCACGTCGACTTCACCATCGAAGTCGAGCGTTCGCTGCGCGTTCTCGACGGTGCCATCGCGCTGCTCGACGCCAACGCCGGCGTTGAGCCGCAGACGGAAACCGTCTGGCGCCAGGCTGAGAAGTATCATGTTCCGCGGATGATCTTCTGCAACAAGATGGACAAGACCGGCGCTGACTTCTACCGCTCGGTTGAGATGATCAAAACCCGCCTCGGCGCCACCGCCGTCGTCATGCAGCTGCCGATCGGCGCTGAAAGCGACTTCAAGGGCGTTGTCGACCTGGTCGAGATGAACGCCCTGATCTGGCGCGACGAATCGCTCGGCGCCCAGTGGGACGTCGTCGAAATCCCGGATGACCTGAAGGCCAAGGCTGAAGAATATCGCGAAAAGCTGATCGAGACGGTTGTCGAGGTCGACGAAGCTGCGATGGAAGCCTACCTTGAAGGCAACATGCCCGACAACGACAAGATCCGCGAACTCGTTCGCCGCGGCACCATCGACGTCAAGTTCCATCCGATGTTCTGCGGCACCGCCTTCAAGAACAAGGGCGTTCAGCCGCTGCTCGACGCCGTCGTCGACTACCTGCCGTCGCCGCTCGACATCCCGGCGATCAAGGGCATCGACTTCAAGACCGAAGCTGATATCGAGCGTCACGCAGACGACGCCGAGCCGCTTTCGATGCTGGCGTTCAAGATCATGAACGACCCCTTCGTCGGTTCGCTCACCTTCGCACGCATCTATTCCGGCAAGCTCGAAAAGGGCTCTTCGGTTCTGAACACGGTCAAGGACAAGCGCGAGCGCGTCGGCCGCATGCTGCAGATGCACTCCAACTCGCGTGAAGACATCGAAGAAGCCTTCGCAGGCGACATCGTTGCTCTCGCCGGCCTCAAGGAAACCACCACTGGCGATACGCTCTGCGATCCGCTGAAGCCGGTTATCCTCGAGCGCATGGAATTCCCCGAGCCGGTCATCCAGATCGCCATCGAGCCGAAGTCCAAGGGCGACCAGGAAAAGATGGGCCTCGCGCTCAACCGCCTGGCAGCTGAAGACCCGTCCTTCCGCGTAAAGACGGACCAGGAATCCGGCCAGACGATCATCGCCGGCATGGGCGAATTGCATCTCGACATCATCGTCGACCGCATGCGCCGCGAGTTCAAGGTCGAAGCAAACGTCGGTGCGCCGCAGGTTGCTTACCGCGAAACCATCACGCGCCAGACCGAAGAAGACTACACGCACAAGAAACAGACCGGTGGTACCGGCCAGTTCGCACGCGTCAAGATCATCTTCGAACCGAACCCGGAAGGCGAAGACTTCAAGTTCGAATCCAAGATCGTCGGCGGTGCCGTTCCGAAAGAATACATCCCGGGCGTTCAGAAGGGCATCGAAAGCGTTCTGTCTTCCGGTCCGCTGGCTGGCTTCCCGATGCTGGGCGTCAAGGCGACGCTTATCGACGGCGCCTTCCACGACGTCGACTCCTCGGTCCTGGCGTTCGAAATCGCTGCTCGCGCTTGCTTCCGTGAAGCAGCCAAGAAGGCCGGCGCTCAGCTCCTCGAGCCGATGATGAAGGTCGAGGTCGTCACCCCGGAAGATTATGTCGGTGATGTTATCGGCGACCTCAACTCCCGCCGTGGCCAGATCCAGGGTCAGGAAAGCCGTGGTATTGCGGTTGTCATCAGCGCCAACGTTCCGCTGGCCAACATGTTCAAGTACGTCGACAACCTGCGCTCCATGTCGCAGGGCCGTGCTCAGTACACGATGACCTTCGATCACTACGCGCCGGTCCCGTCGAACGTCGCAACCGAAATCCAGGCAAAGTATTCCGGTCAGAAGTGACCGGAATACCAATTGACCGATAACAAGAATTAGACCCCCTCGGGGACTAGCAAAACGGAGAGCCGAAAATGGCAAAGAGTAAGTTTGAGCGCAACAAGCCGCACGTCAACATCGGCACGATCGGCCACGTTGACCACGGCAAG
>NZ_NWSZ01000052.1:0-17322 GCF_002531885.1 Rhizobium sp. L9
CGGCCACCCGCCCGGCAAGCATCAATATCCTACATTTTTCTTATCCAAGAAGGTGCCGGCAGGCGGATGAGGGGCAGGCTACGGGCCGTACCCTTCCTTTTAGGATCTCATCTACCCCGGCCGCCACCCAACCTCGACCAGAATATTTCCAGGCGCCGTGCAATAAAACAGCCAGCCGCCGCGCATGGCGGCCGGTGGGCCGGACAGGTCTGCACCTGAAGCAACGAGCCCGGCGTGGACAGCATCGACATGCGCCCTATCGGCCAGAATGAAGCCGATATGATAGGTCTGACGCTGCAATTCGACCTGGTCTGACGTGCCGAACTTGGCGATCGCGTGGCTGAGGACAATTTCGAGGCCGGCGTCGTCGGTCAGTATCGCCAGGCCATTCTGGCCGCGCATATCCTTGAGCATCAGGCCGAAGTGGCGGATGAAGAAATCCGCCGTCGCGGTAATATCGGGAACGTGAAAATCGAGATGGTTCAGGCGCATGACAGTCTCCGTTTGAAAAAATCCCGGGACTGCCTTTTGCCGTCTCCGCACGCCGCCGGGATCCCGCATCTTGATGCGGATCACGTCGCGGGTTCTCGTGCCATAGGCCACGGAGCAGAGCTTCTTGAGAGCGCTCACGACGCTCCAACGGAAGGGATCGGGCTTACCTCAACCGATCCTGCCTTTTTCGACACTGCCGATCTAGCAGACACCGCCGGTTTCGGCAACGCATGGATTTCCTGCGCTCCGGGCAGCACCTCTCGAACGAGTGAAGGCGGAGACGCCGTTTCATCTGGTGCGTCTGTTGCGATCGGGAGTAAGATCGCAACGTTCTGCGCATCGGAAGGGATGGATATGAAACCGGCAATCATCGGCCTCATCGGCACACTCGTTCTGGCGGGATGCAACACCGTCAGCTACAGCGGCCCGGGCCTCGAACCTATCCCAGGCAGCATCATCTATCACGGCCAGCCGCGCACCAAGCTCACCAAATCGCCACCCGGCTCCTCCTTCCCGCATGATTTTATCGACCAATACGGCCAACAGGTGGAGGAAACCTACATCATCCAGCCCGACCGCAGCCTGATCATCGCACACCGCCGGTATAAGCCGATTCGGTTTTTCGGGGATTAGAAGGACATCGCTGGAAAGGCAGCTGGAGCGGGTGAAGGGAATCGAACCCTCGTATTCAGCTTGGGAAGCTGCTGCTCTACCATTGAGCTACACCCGCGATGCCCCGAGATTTCCAACAGATGGGGGCCGCTGTCAAGTCGCGGCCCGTCAGGCCGGCGTCAGATGCGGAAATGTTTGGAAAGCTTGAGGCCCTGGGCCTGATAGTTGGAGCCGAGGCCGGAGCCGTAGAGGCTGGCCGGTTTTTCCTGCATGTGCTCGTAGACCAAGCGGCCGACGATCTGGCCGTCTTCGAGGATGAAGGGCACTTCGTGGCTGCGCACTTCGAGCACGGCGCGGCTGCCGCGCCCGCCGGCCGGCGCATGGCCGAAGCCCGGATCGAAGAAGCCGGCATAATGGACGCGGAATTCGCCGACCAGCGGATCGAAGGGGGTCATCTCGGCGGCATAATCCGGCGGCACATGCACGGCTTCGCGCGAGACGAGGATATAGAACTCGTCGGGATCGAGGATCAGCTCGTTGCGGCCGCGGCTATAGAGCGGTTCCCAGAAATCGAAAATATCGTGCTGGTCCTTTTCATCGACGTCGACGACGGCGGTGTGGTGTTTGCCGCGATAGCCGATCAGGCCGTCCTTGTCGCCGGTGAGATCGATCGACAGCGCGATGCCGCCGCCCGAGACGTTCGGCTGCTTGCTGGCAACGAGCGTTTCGCTTTCATGCAGCCTCAGAAGTTCCGGCTCGCCGAGCACGGACTGGCCGACGCGGAAGCGGATCTGCGACAGGCGCGAGCCGCGGCGCACGACGATCGGGAAGGTGCGCGGGCTGATTTCGAGATAGAGCGGGCCGGAATAGCCCGGCGGGATCTTGTCGAATTCCTGGGCGTAGTCGGTGATGACGCGGGTGAAGATATCGAGCCTGCCGGTCGAGCTCTTCGGATTGGCCGAAGCCGACATGTCGGCAGGCAGCGCTAAGCTCTCCATCAGCGGCACGATATAGACGCAACCGGTTTCGAGCACCGCGTCCTGGGAAAGGTCGATCACGTGCAGGCTCAGCCGATCGAGCTTGTCCGAGACCAGATGCGAGGGGCCGGGCATGAAGGAAGCGCGCACACGAAACGCCTTGCTTCCTAAGCGCAGGTCGAGACTTGCCGGCTGGATCTGATCGCGGTCGAGCTCCCGCTCGGAGTTCAGACGCCCCGTTTCGAACAGTGCCGCAATCGCGCGGTCCGCCAGAATTCCAGTTTCGCGAGCCATCATGCCCCATCCATCATTTTGCCGCCGACAAAACCAAACTCGGGGAATTGACGCAAGCAGCTAACAGCAGTATTGCAAAATTATCCCGTGGTGATTTGGCCGGTCGGCTTGCAGCCACGTTAAACAAGTGGCTAAAAAGACCGGGTTATGAAACCGGTCTGCTTTTGCGGCCGGTTTTTTGTTATGTGAAGGTGATGGCATGAGCAAGACCTGGCGCCCGGCAACCCAACTCGTCCATGGCGGCACGCTGCGTTCGCAATATGGCGAAACATCAGAGGCAATCTATCTCACCCAGGGTTTCGTCTATGACACGTCGGAAGCGGCCGAAGCCCGCTTCAAGGGCGAAACGGACGGCTTCATCTATGCCCGCTACGGCAGCCCAACCAACGACATGTTCGAAAAGCGCATGTGCGCATTGGAAGGCGCTGAAGATGCCCGCGCCACCGCCTCCGGCATGGCAGCCGTCGCCGCCGCCGTCCTCTGCCAGGTCAAGGCCGGCGACCATATCGTCGCCGCCCGCGCGCTGTTCGGCTCCTGCCGCTGGGTCGTGGAAACGCTGGCGCCGAAATACGGCATCGAGTGCACGCTGGTCGACGGCCGGGATCTCGCCAATTGGGAAAAGGCGGTCCGCCCGAATACCAAGGTATTCTTCCTGGAGAGCCCGACCAACCCGACGCTCGAAGTGATCGATATCGCAGGCGTCGCCAAGCTCGCCAACCAGGTCGGCGCCAAGCTGATCGTCGACAACGTCTTCGCGACGCCGCTCTTCCAGAAGCCGCTCGAACTCGGCGCCCATATCGTCGTCTATTCCGCCACCAAGCACATCGACGGCCAGGGCCGGTGCCTCGGCGGGGTGGTGCTCGCCGACAAGGCATGGATCGACGAGAACCTGCACGACTATTTCCGCCATACCGGCCCGGCCATGTCGCCGTTCAATGCCTGGACGCTACTGAAGGGCATCGAAACGCTGCCGCTGCGCGTCAAGCAGCAGACTGAGAATGCGGCGAAGATCGCCGATTTCCTGGCAGAGCAGGGCAAGGTCGCCAAGGTGATCTATCCCGGCCGCAAGGATCACCCGCAGGCTGACATCATCGCCAAGCAGATGACCGGCGGCTCGACGCTCGTCTGCTTCGAGCTGAAGGGCGGCAAGGAGGCGGCCTTCGCGCTGCAGAACGCGCTTGAGATCATCAAGATCTCCAACAATCTCGGCGACAGCAAAAGCCTGATCACCCATCCGGCAACGACGACGCACAAGAACCTGACGGAAGAGGCGCGTGCCGAACTCGGCATTTCTCCGGGCACGGTGCGGCTTTCGGCCGGCATCGAGGATACGGACGACCTGATCGAGGATTTCGCGCAGGCGCTTTCCAAGGTTTCGGCCTGATCGACTGGAATAGCGGCCGGACTTCAATAAGGAGCCGGCCGCCGATCTGCGGGAACAAGTACCCGCGCGCCGGCGTTGCGAAGTAAAATTAACGCTGACGATTAGGCTTAACGATCGAAAACCATACGATGATCACCATTTGACCGCTGATCAACGTTCCGTTTCTTGACGGACGGGGCCTCTTTATAAGATACGGGTAACATATCTTGACTATGGTGCAAGGCATGTATCGCGCCCTCACAAGAGATATCGAAGTCGTGGTCGAACCGTTCTATCTGGAGGAGCAATCCGATCCGGAAGACGATCGCTATGTCTGGGGTTACCGGATCGTCATCAGCAACAATTCCGGCGTCGCCGTTCGCCTCATCAATCGCTACTGGAACATCACCGACCAGAACGGAGTGGTGGACGAGGTGACCGGCCCCGGCGTCGTCGGCGAACAGCCGCGGCTCAGCCCCGGCGACACCTACGAATATTCCTCCGGCTGCCCGCTCGACACGCCCTCGGGACTGATGTTCGGCCATTACCAGATGGAAACGGATGAAGGCGAGCTATTCGATGTCGACATCCCCGCCTTCTCGCTGGATTCACCGGGGCTGCTGCGCGTGCTGAACTGAAAGCAGGCCCCAAAGTGGATATGCCCGATTCACCCCCAGATGACATGCATCAGAGATCAAAAGGATCTGAGGCCGTCCGGGTGTCCGGCTTTGCTTCGAACGGATCCTTTGATTGGGGCGTGGCTGGCCGCTGAGCGACTGCAGCGTTTACCGCCTTCTGGCAGGTGAGCATCTCATCCGTTGCCCTGACGGAATTTTTTAAACTCAGCGCAACAATCTGCTTTCCGTTGAAGGTGGCGCGAAAACCCAGTTTACGAGCGAACTCGGCAATCAGACTGGAATCCTTAAAATCGATCCATAATCCCTTGAAGCCATCAAGATCGAGAGCGCTCGCATTCGCCGTCCATTGAGAACGATCTAACGACAGTTCGATGGGATATTGCTTTCCCACTTCCAAGGATTTCCAGTTCGGATTTGCGATCACAATATAAAAAGGGCTCTCCTTCTTTGTAAAATTAAAGCCCAGACGAAAAACGGTGCCGTCATCAAATGAAGTGAGAACAAAACAGCCGTTGCCCAAGGTCGGGTCGACAGCCACGGTCCAGCCGCCAACCTCTTTCCATCTGATTGTTTCGTCATCAGCCAGGACAATCCGTGGCATCGCAGCAATTAATGCGAATACAAAATACAAAAGCCGCATTGACGTCCCGCCCCCAGAACCAGTTGGGACAATAGGTGCACAGTGACTACTAAAAGTCGAGTCACTGTGCCGCTGCAATGCGCATCTTTTTCGCGCCAAGCGCGACTAATGTTATTCCGCCGGCTGAAGCTCAGCTGCTTCGAAGCGGTAGGTGGTCGAGCAGAATTCACAGGTGACGGATATCTCGCCGTTTTCCTGGCTGGCCTCGATCTCCTCGGCGGTGAACCCCTTCAGCACGTTGCCTATTTTTTCCCGCGAGCAGCTGCAGCGGTCGAAGACGGCGCGGGGCTCGAAGACGCGCACGCCGCGCTCGTGGAACAGGCGGAACAAGAGACGTTCGGTGCCGACCTGCGGGTCGGTCAGCTCGTCGGCATCGATGGTCTCGACCAGCGAGCGCGCTTCGGTCCAGGCGTCATCCTCGCCATGCGGACGGTCGCCGTTATCGCCGTCGCCGCCGTGGAGATCAGGCTGGCGCATGCGCTCCGGTGCCTCCGGCAGGAACTGGGCGACGAGGCCGCCTGCCCGCCAGCGGTGACGCGGCTTGCCGGCATCGTCACGATCGAAGAGTTCCGCCGCAGCCAGGCGCACCCGCGTCGGGATCTGCTCCGACTGGCGGAAATAGACCCCGGCGATCTCCTCGAGCGAAGTGCCGTCGAGGGCGACAATGCCCTGGTAAGGCTGCGCGAACTTGCCCTGGTCGATGGTGAAGGCGAGCACGCCCTTGCCGAGCAGCTGCTCCGGCTCGGTCTCGCCTGAGGCAATCGCCTGGTCGAGCAGCGCGCGATCGAAACGGGCATAGGCACGCACGTTCTCCGGCGTCGAGAAATCGGCGACGAGCAGATCGACCGGGCCGTCGCCCTTGGTCTGAACGGTGAACTTGCCGTCGAACTTCAGCGAGGTGCCGAGCAGCACCGTCAGCACGACGACTTCGGCGAGCAGCCGGGCGACGGGCGCGGGATAATGATGGCGCTCGAGGATCGCATCGAGCATGGGGCCGAGCTGGACGGCGCGGCCGCGCACATCCAGACCCTCCACCTGAAAGGGGACGACATGATCATCGCCGGCGAAATCGAACTGGCCGAGGGCGGCTGCAGCTTCTGCCATGGCTTTACTCCTGGTTTCTGGAGCGGCGGCCAAAGTGTCCGGCGCTCGCGCAGTCGGGCCGCAAGCTTATGACTCGCAACATCCGATTATGGTTCAGATCGCGCCCAGGCACCAAGCAAGAATCGACTTCTGCGCATGAAGACGGTTTTCCGCTTCATCGAAGACCACGGATTGCGGGCCGTCAATCACCTCATCCGTCACTTCCTCACCGCGATGAGCAGGCAAGCAATGCATGAACAATGCATCGCTGCCGGCCTTGGCCATCAAGGCCGCATTGACCTGATAAGGCTGGAAGACGTTGTGACCCCGGGCCCGATGTTCCTGATTCATGGAGACCCAGGTATCGGTCACCACGCAATCGGCACCTTCGACCGCACGGTCGGCATCATGGCAGAGCATGACTTCGGCGCCCTCATTGCGGGCCCAGTTCAGATAGTGATCCTTGGGCTCGGAACCAAGAGGCACGGCCATGTTCATGCGGTAGCCGAAGCGCGCAGCCCCTTCCACCAGCGAATGCAGCACATTGTTGCCGTCGCCGGTCCATGCGATCGTCTTGCCCTTGATCGGGCCGCGATGCTCCTCGAAGGTCATGATATCGGCCATGATCTGGCAGGGGTGGGTGTCGTCCGTCAGCGCATTGATCACAGGCACGGTCGCGTGCTCGGCGAGCTCCAAAAGCCTGGAATGCTCGGTGGTGCGGATCATGATCGCATCGACATAGCGCGACAGCACCTTGGCGGTGTCGCCGATCGTCTCGGCGCGGCCGAGCTGCATTTCAGTACCGGAGAGAAACAGCGTTTCGCCGCCGAGCTGGCGCATGCCGACGTCGAAGGAAACGCGGGTTCGGGTCGACGGCTTTTCGAAGATCATCGCCAGCATCTTGCCGGCGAGCGGCTTGTCGCCCTTGCCTGATTTGAAGGCCTGCTTGCGGGCGAGCGCGTCGTTCATGATAGTTCTGAGGTCGGCCGAGGTGACGGCCGAAAGATCGAGGAAATGTTTAGGAGCCATGTTCTTACCTGTCGTGCGCCCGAAGGCGGCGATCCCTTCAAGCCGTCTTCTTGATCTTGGCGGCGCGGATGCTCTCGGCGGCGCGCTCGAGGCGCACGAGCCCCTCGCGGGCTTCTTCGGCAGTGACCACCAGCGGCGGAAGAAGGCGGATGACGTTGTCGCCGGCCGGCACGCCGAGCAGATGCGCGGCACGGATCGCCTGCAGCAATTCGGCCGAGGGAACCGCAGCCTTGACGCCGAGCAGAAGCCCCTCGCCTCGGATATCCTCGATAACATCGGGATACCGATCCTTGAGCGAGGCCAGCCCCTGGCGGAAGACGAGCGCGACGTCGCGCACATGCTCAAGGAAGCCATCGGCGAGGATGACGTCGAGCACGGCACTGCCGACCGCCATGGCCAGCGGATTGCCGCCATAGGTCGAACCATGCGTGCCGGCCTTCATGCCGGAGGCAGCCTCGGCCGTGGCAAGGCAGGCGCCGAGCGGGAAACCGCCGCCGATGCCCTTGGCAACGGCCATGATATCGGGCGTGATGCCGGACCGTTCATGGGCGAAGAGCTTGCCGGTGCGGCCGACGCCGGTCTGGACCTCGTCGAGGATCAGCAGCAGGCCGTTTTCGTCGCAGATCCGGCGAAGCGCCTTCATGAATTCGCCGGTGGCGGGACGCACGCCGCCCTCGCCTTGCACCGGCTCGATCAGGATTGCGGCCGTCGCATCGGTAATGGCGGCGCGGACGGCCTCGATGTCGCCGAACGGCACCTGATCGAAACCCGGAGCCTTGGGGCCGAAACCTTCGAGATATTTCTCCTGACCGCCGGCGGCAATCGTCGCGAGCGTGCGCCCATGGAAGGCGCCCTCGAAGGTGATGATATGGTACCGCTCGGGATGGCCCTTGGAAAACTGGTAGCGGCGCGCGGTCTTGATGGCGCATTCGAGCGCCTCGGCCCCCGAATTGGTGAAGAACACCTTATCGGCGAAGGTAGCGTCCGTCAGGCGCTTGGCGAGGCGCTCCTGGCCGGGGATCTCATAGATGTTGGAGAGGTGCCAGACCTTGTCGGCCTGCTCCTTCAGCGCCGCAACCACATGCGGGTTGCCATGGCCGACGGAGGTGACGGCGACACCGGCGCCGAAATCGAGATAACGCTCGCCGCTCTCGGTGATCAGCCATACGCCCTCGCCTCGCTCGAACCGCAGCGGGGCGCGAGAATAGGTGTCATAAAGCGGCGCGGCTTCAGCCATGGCGCGGGTCTCCCGTTCAATGTTGTCTTGCACGGACTCCGGCTAACACCAGGTCCAAAAAATCAAAAATGCCGCCTTTCGGCGGCGAGCGGTACTATTTCCTTTTCGCGCTGCAATGTCAACAAAACTGGCGCCTTAGCCTATGCAGCAGGCTTGTGCAGCGGCAACTTTCGGCCTTCAACAGGCATTATTGCAGAAATGCCACGCAGAGGCAGCAAGTTGGGGAAAACTTGAAATTCGATTCATCCGGATTCCCGCGACTCTTGTCACGGAGTCAGCCTCACACTAGGTTAAAGTTCAATTACTAGACTGCATGCGGCGGAACTAGTCACCAAAATTGATCAAGCGTTTCTTGTTTCGGAGGCTTCCGGGACAACGGTGAGGGATTCTGCCATCACCAACGCAAAAGGTGGAGACAGGGCATGAACTGGACAGACGAGCGGGTCGAGAAACTCAAGAAGCTTTGGGCCGAAGGACTGAGCGCCAGCCAGATTGCTGCGCAGCTTGGCGGCGTCAGCCGAAACGCCGTTATCGGCAAGGTGCACAGGCTCAGCCTTCCCGGCCGCGCCAAGGCCGGCGGCACGGCCACCGCGGCGCGCACGCCGAAGCGCCAGACATCCGCGCCGCGCGCGCCGAATTACGCCTCCCGGATCACCACCCGCACCGTGACCCGTCAACAGGGCGCAACGATGCTGAAGGAAGAGATCGAAGTCGATGCCGTCGAGGAAATGGAATATGTGCCGGCCGGCAATGTGGTCGTGCCGATTTCTCGCCGCCTCGGCCTGACGGAGCTCACCGAACGCACCTGCAAATGGCCGGTCGGCGACCCGCTCAAGGAAGATTTCCATTTCTGCGGCTGCGAGTCCCCGGACAATTCGCCCTATTGCAGCTATCATCAGAAGCTTGCCTATCAGCCGATCAACGAAAGGCGCCGGGCGGCAGCACGGGTCAGCTGAGCGGACAGGTATTGCTGAGAACGGGAAACGGGCCGAGTGGCCCGTTTTTTATTCGATTGGGGAAGTGACCTTTGCGTTTAGCAACCAAGCCAACCCCACACTCCGTCATCCCGGGGCTTGGAGGAGAAGTGGTGCCTGGACAGATAGGCCACGCCAGTGCGATGAAGCTGGTTCTGCAGCGGCGATGGCGCGACCGCTCTGCAGCGGCGATGGATCGGCGGCAAAAACGGGTGCTACAGGTTGCACCACCGGCGCGTTTGGCGAGAGCGCCAACCACGCGCTCCGTCATCCCAGGGCTTGACCCTGGGATCCACGGCCAAGCACTCGGCTTTCATAATTTCCCTGCAGTTGGATGCATCCCTGTTCCCGCAGCGCCGGCCGCATGGATCCCAGGGTCAAGCCCTGGGATGACGGAGGCGAGGTGATGCCGGGACAAGTCGGCTCTGCAGGCGCGGTGGAAAGGTGGTGCCGAGATGCATAAGCCTCGCCGGCGCAATGACGCTGGCGACGAAGCGGCTGCGATCGACGACGGCAGGGGAGCCTCACAAGCCGTACTGCCGTGCGTTTGGCGGGAACGCCCACCCCACACACTCTCTCAGCCTTAGGCTTCCATCGAATAGCCGGCGCCACGGACGGTGCGGATGACGTCCTGCATGTTGGAGAAGTTCAGCGCCTTGCGCAGGCGGCCGACATGGACGTCGACGGTTCGTTCGTCGACATAGATGTCGTGACCCCAGACGCCGTCGAGCAGCTGCGAGCGGGAAAAGACCCGGCCCGGCGACGACATCAGGAATTCCAGCAGGCGGAATTCGGTCGGGCCGAGGCGGACTTCGCGGCTCTTGCGGTGGACGCGATGGGTTTCGCGGTCGAGCTCGATATCGCCGCATTTCAGCACCGAGGACAGCACCTCAGGTCGGGCACGGCGCAGCATCGCCTTGACGCGGGCGACGAGTTCGGGGGTCGAGAAGGGCTTGACGACATAATCGTCGGCGCCGGTGGACAGTCCGCGCACACGCTCGCTCTCCTCGCCGCGCGCCGTCAGCATGATGATCGGCAGTCGCTCGGTTTCCGGCCGCATGCGCAGGCGCCGGCAGAGTTCGATGCCGGAGACGCCGGGCAGCATCCAGTCGAGGATGAGCAGGTCGGGCGTGCGCTCCTGAAGCCTGATTTCGGCCTCGTCGCCGCGCAGGATGGTATCGACCTCGAAGCCTTCGGCTTCGAGATTATAGCGAAGGAGCACGCTGAGCGCTTCCTCGTCTTCAACAACTGCGACTCTCGGGATCATGCGTGTCCGTCTCCTCGCGCACAAGCCTTAAACTGGGGGTCTAAGCAGGCGTCCTGCGCAAATTCAGAAATTGGCTGCGACCTCTTTGCGCGCCCCGAACGGGGGCGCACGCAATCTTGGAAGGATTATTCCGTCGCGGCGCCGACGGTGTTGGCGCTGTCATCCTTCGGGCGATCGCCTTCCGGCTGGGCGCCTGTTGCCATGTAGTAGATCGTCTCGGCGATGTTGGTGGCATGGTCGCCGATGCGCTCGATGTTCTTGGCGCAGAAGAGCAGATGCGTGCAGCTCGTGATGTTGCGCGGATCTTCCATCATGTAGGTCAAGAGCTCGCGGAACAGCGAGGTGTACATGGCGTCGATCTCGTTGTCGCGTTCGCGGATGGCGGTCGCCTTGTCGGCAGCGCGTGTCGTATAGACGTCGAGCACTTCCTTGAGCTGGACAAGCGCCAGCTCGGAGAGATGCTCGAGACCGCGGGCGAGCTTGCGGGGCACGCCGGTGCTCTGCACGGCGATGACGCGCTTGGCGGTGTTCTTGCCAAGGTCGCCGACGCGTTCGAGATCGGCGGCGATGCGGATCGAACCCATGATTTCGCGCAGGTCCGCCGCCATCGGCTGACGGCGGGCGATGGTGACGATCGCCTTGTCGCCGATTTCGCGCTCGGTGTGATCGAGGATCACGTCGTCTGAGATGACCTTCTGCGCCAGCGCGGTATCGCCGTTGACCAGCGCCCGGACGGATTCGGCGACCATCTGTTCGGCCAGGCCGCCCATTTCGGAAATCCGCCTGGAAAGGAACTTCAGATCATCATCATAGGCAGAATAAATATGTGTCGATGCCATGGGGCTTTGTCCTCGAATAAGGGGAAGGCTTCGGATGGCCGTGATCAGCCGAAGCGACCCATGATGTAGTCCTGGGTACGGGGATCGTCCGGATTGGTGAACATCTTGTCGGTGTCGTTCTCCTCGACAAGATTGCCGAGGTGGAACATGGCGGTGCGCTGCGAGACGCGCGCGGCCTGCTGCATGGAGTGGGTGACGATGACGATCGTATAGTTTTCGCGCAGTTCGTGGATCAGCTCCTCGACCTTGGCGGTGGCGATCGGGTCAAGGGCCGAGCAGGGCTCGTCCATCAGGATGACTTCCGGGCTGACGGCAACGGCGCGGGCAATGCACAGGCGCTGCTGCTGACCGCCGGAGAGGCCCGTGCCGGATTCGTGCACGCGGTCCTTGACCTCGTTCCAGAGCCCGGCGCGCTGCAGGCTGCTCTCGACGATCTGGTCGAGATCGGCCTTCGACTTGGCGAGACCGTGGATGCGGGGGCCGTAGGAGACGTTTTCATAGATCGACTTCGGGAATGGGTTCGGCTTCTGGAAAACCATGCCGACGCGGGCGCGAAGTTCGACGACGTCGATATCCGGATCATAGATATCGTCGCTGTCGAGCGTGATCTTGCCGGTGACGCGGCACCCCTCGATCGTGTCGTTCATGCGGTTCAGGCTTCGCAGGAAGGTCGACTTGCCGCAGCCCGAGGGGCCGATCAGGGCGGTTACGGTGTTTTCGCGAATGTTCAGGTTCACGTCGAAAAGCGCGCGCTTCTCGCCGTAGTATACGGAGACATTCTGTCCGATCATTTTATACGGGACGTTGCTCATCTTCTGATCCAGCGCCTTTTCAACTGCAGCTTCCGTCAGCATGTTCATGGTGTTTGACTCCGTTTACCAGCGGCGCTCGAAGCGACGACGCAAGAGGATGGCGCCCATGTTCATGACGACCAGGAACAGGAGCAGGACGATGATGGCACCCGAAGTACGCTCCACGAAGGCACGTTCGGCCTCGTTCGCCCACATATAGACCTGCACGGGCAAGGCCGTCGAGGGCTCGAGCGGTGTCGCGGGCGCATTGGCGACGAAGGCGACCATGCCGATCAAGAGCAGCGGCGCGGTTTCGCCGAGCGCGTGCGCCAGGCCGATGATCGTGCCGGTGAGGATGCCGGGCATGGCAAGCGGCAGGACATGGTGGAACACCATCTGCATTTTCGAGGCGCCGAGGCCGAGAGCTGCAGCGCGGATCGAGGGCGGCACGGCGCGCAGGGCCGCGCGAGTGGCGATGATGATCGTCGGCAGGGTCATCAGCGTCAACACCAGGCCGCCGACCAGCGAAGCCGAGCGCGGCAGGCCGATGAAGTTGATGAAGACGGAAAGGCCGAGCAGACCGTAGACGATCGACGGGACGGCGGCGAGGTTGTTGATGTTGACCTCGATGAGGTCCGTCAGCCTGTTCTTCGGCGCAAACTCCTCGAGATAGATCGAGGCGGCGACGCCGATCGGCAGCGACAGAACCAGCACGATCAGCATCAGGTAGAGCGAGCCGATGAGGGCGACGCCGAGACCGGCGGCCTCCGGACGGCTGGAATTGCCGTTGACGAAGAGGCCGGTGTTGAACTGCTTCTGAAGAGCGCCGCTCGCCTTCAGTTGGTTCATCCAGTTGACCTGCTTGTCGTTGACCTTGCGGTTCTTCTCATCGACGGAAAGATCGATCTGGCCCTTGTTGGCGCTATCGATATTGGCATCGGCGAGCAAGGTGACATTGACCGTCTTGCCGATGATCGAGGGATCGGCGACGACCAGATCGCGCAGCTGGATCGGCGCGCTCTTGGAGAGCATGGCGGTTGCATCGCGCACATCCGGACGGCTCGATGCATTGATGTTCAGCTGCTTGACGATGGCGTCGCGCAGCAGAACCGGATAGTTCGCGGCAATCAGCACCGAAGGATCGGTCGCCCACTTGCTGTTCGGATCGATCGTCTTTTCGGCGAATTCGATCGGCAGGGTGATCGTCGTCTGCTGGAAGGCGGTGTAGCCTTTGCCGATCACCGTCCATAGCAGGACGAAGAGGAAGATAAGGCCGAAGGCGATGGCGGCGATACCGTAGGCCTGGAACCGGCGCTCGGCGGCATAGCGGCGCTTGATGCCGATATCACGGCGGGCCGGCGCTTTGGAAACGGTGGCACCGATGGCGGGAGAAACAATATTCGTCATTCGTACTGCTCCCGGTATTTGCGCACGATGTAGAGCGCATAGATGTTGAGGCAAAGCGTGATGCAGAACAGCGTGATGCCAAGCGCGAAGGCAACCAGCGTCTGCGGCGAGGTGAACTCAAGGTCGCCCGTCAGCTGGTTGACGATCTTGACGGTCACCGTGGTCATCGGCTCGAAAGGGTTGATCTGAATGCGGGCGGCGACACCCGCGGCCAACACGACGATCATGGTCTCGCCGATGGCGCGCGAGGCGGTCATCAGCAGCGCGCCGACGATGCCGGGAAGCGCGGCCGGCAGGACCACCTTCTTGATGGTTTCGGAGCGTGTGGCGCCGAGACCGAGCGAACCATCACGCAGTGCCCGCGGCACGGCGGTGATGATGTCGTCCGACAGCGAGGAGACATAGGGGATCAACATGATGCCCATGACAATACCAGCCGTCAGAACGCTCTGCGCCTGGATGAAATTGGTGTAGCTGCCGGAGAGCAGGCCGCTGATCTGGGCGGAGAAATCGCGCAGGAACGGACCGACGGTAACGAGCGCGAAGAAGCCGTAGACGATCGTCGGGATGCCGGCCAGCACTTCGAGAAGAGGCTTGGAGATGGAACGCAGCTTCGGCGAGGCGTATTCGGCCATATAGATGGCGGCGAAGAGGCCGACCGGAACCGCGACCAGCATGGCGACGAGGCCGATATAGAGCGTGCCGAGCAGGAGCGGGATCAGGCCGAACTGGCCGAAGGAGGAGCTGCCGGCGCCGGCAAAGCGCGGATCCCAGACGGTGCCGAAGAAGAATTCGCCGGCGGGAACGACGGCAAAGAAGCGGGCGGCTTCCGACAGCATGGACAACACGATGCCGACCGTCGTCAGGATGGCGATCGAGGAGGCGAGCAGCAGGCCCCAGAGCATGACGCGCTCGACGCGGTTGCGGGCGCGGAAGCGCGGCGCGATGGCGCGCAGCGCATAAAGGGCGCCGGCAACGGCCAGAATGAAGACGATCGCCGTCATGGCGAGGCGGCTCGTCATGCTCATGGCATTCAGCGTCTTGGCGGCCTCGACCATGTAAGGCTGCGGCTGGCCGGCGAGCGGCACGCCCTTCTCGCTGAGCTTGGCCTGCAGGGCGGCCGGATCGTTTGCCAGCGCGGCTGCTTCGTCCGATGTCAGCATCGTCAGGCCACGTGCGACCGTTGCCACCATCGAATAGCTCAGATCCTGTTCGGCCGCGGCCTGAGCCTTGACGTCGGCAGGGAAAGCTCCCCGAACCGAGGACTGGATGATGCCGGGGCTGACGGAGAGCCAGACGCAGAGGACGATGAGGGCGGGAAGAACCGTCCAGATCGCGGCATAGGCGCCGTAATAGGCCGGCCGGGAATGCAGTGCGGAGGACCTGCCTCCGGCAAGGGCCGTGGCACGGCTGCGCGCGACCAGATAGGCGGCGGCGCCGATCACCACAAGGCACAGAAGTATGACGGATGTGCTCATTCGTTGCGTCCCCAGGCCTGTGGCCCCAAAAAGCGCGGCGGCTTCATCAGCCTGCCCTCGGCTTCCAATCATGGAGAAGGAATTCAACCCTGCAGCGGAAAGACCGCCACGCAGGGACATTAACGATGCCGGCGCGGGCTTTGAAGCACCGCGCCGGCAAAGTCATTTACATGGACTTACCGGCTTCGACGTCCTTGCGGATCGCATCACGCTCGGCATCCGGAGCGGCAACGAGGCCGTATTCAGCCAGCGGGCCGTCGGGGCCGATCATCTGGTCGGATACGAAGAAGTTGACATATTCCTTCAGGCCCGGAACGGCGCCGAGATGTGCCTTCTTGACATAGAAGAACAGCGGGCGTGAAACCGGATAGGTGCCGTTGGCGATCGTTTCGGTGGACGGAACGATACCGTTCACGCTGGCGACCTTGAGCTTGTCGGCGTTGTTTTCATAGAAGGAAAGGCCGAATACGCCGACGCCGGTCTTGTTGGCGGCGATGCGTGCGAGGGTTTCCGGATAGTCGCCGTCGATGTCGACTGCAGCGCCGTCCTTGCGGACTGCGACGCAAGCCTTGGTCTGGGCAGCCTTGTCGGTGATTTCCTTGGCGATAACGTCGAGAGCGCCCGACGCCTTGCAGCCGGCGGCAAGAACGTTCTGTTCGAAGACTTCGCGCGTGCCGTGCTTTTCGCCCGGGATATAGGCGGCGATATCAACGGCCGGGAGCTTCGGGTTGACTTCCGACCACTTCTTGTAGGGGTTGGCGACGAGCTTGCCGTCGACAACGATCTGGGCAGCGAGGGCCTTGTAGATGTCGGCCGGAACGTAAGCGACATCCGGGTTGGACGAGTCGGTTGCGAAGACGATCCCGTCATAACCGATCTTGACTTCCTGGATGTCGGTTACGCCGGCGGCCTTGCAGGCTTCGGCTTCATTCTTGTTGATCGGACGCGAGGCGTTGGCGATGTCGATGGTGTCTTCACCAACGCCCTTGCAGAATTCCTTCAGACCAGCGCCCGTGCCGCCGGATTCGACGACCGGGGTCTTGAAGTTGGTGAAGGTCTCGCCGAAGGACTCGGCAACGATCTTGGCGTAAGGCAGGACGGTGGACGAACCAGCGATCTGGATCTGGTCGCGAGCGACGGCTGCGCCAGCGAAAGCGGCAGTTGCAGCGAGCGCGGCAACGGTGAGCTTGAAGGTGTTCATTAGAAATCTCCCGCATTGGGCTTGTGTGAGTGCGGCCTATAGAGAGGCCCTCGCATGCCTTTTTTATCGGCGGGACTCTCTTAACGCTGTAAGCACCGTCCTTTTATGTCAAATGCGTGAAACATTTGTGACAGGTTAATGCGCTGTTTTATAATGATAAATTTTATGGAGCCCGCCTGAACGTGTCGACTGTTGACAAAGTTTGGATCGCCGCTCGACCTTGCATTGCAAGTTTACCACACGTAGCCCGTCGGTTGCGGAACGGCATCCTGGCCCTCCCCGCCTGCATTCTTTCATTCAGGTCCGCCCGTGGGATCTGCCCCTCATCCGCCTGCCGGCACCTTCTCCCCGTTTTGACGGGGAGAAGGGGATATGCCGCGACCTCTCCGTCCCACCCAAAACTCTCGACAGGGCACGTCCCCTCTCCCCGTCATTACGGGGAGAGGGTTAGGGTGAGGGGCAATCGCACGGCACGCCATCGTTATTCACGCACGGCTGGAAAGAACCGCAAATCCATTGCCTCGACGCGTTCGACCAGCCGCCCGTCGCAGATCGCAACGATCGTCTCCAGCACGGATGGCAGCGCGCTCAGTACATCTACATTCCAGAAACGAACCACCGACCAGCCATTGCCGGTCATGAAGGCATCCCGGATTCCATCCCGTCGGCTGTCCGCATGCTGGCTGCCGTCGATCTCGACGACAAGCCGCAATTCACGACAGGCGAAATCTGCGAAATAAGGGCCGATCGGCAACTGCCGGACAAACTTGTGTCCGTTGAGCCGGCGGTCGCGCAGTTCCTTCCATAATTTGTCCTCTGCGTTGTTATCCGACTGGCGCAGGGATCGCGCTCGTGTTGTGGTTTTGGGCTTGGGGCCTCTCATTGACGTTTTCCTTGTGACTTGCCCCTCATCCGGCTGCCGCCACCTTCTTGGATAAGAAAAATGTAGGATATTGATGCTTGCCGGGCGGGTGGCCGCCCGCCCGGCAGCTGGTTGTCG
>NZ_NWSZ01000053.1:0-15892 GCF_002531885.1 Rhizobium sp. L9
CTCGGCCCTTCGAGCACCCTGCTCGGCGTCAGACATGCTGATTGTGTCGGCATGGCCACCAAATCAGCCCCGCTTACGCCCATCAAGCTATTCAGAGGCAACTTCCCGATATCGTAAGACATTGAAATCATGGTAAATGATTTGCTAAACGAACTCTATCTGAAAGTTTGGGTTCCTCACTACGTATGATCGCGGGTTTAGTTATCTATCATCGATAAGTACTGCTTATCGATGGTTATAAGGTTAACCAGATTGGCCTATGCCAGAACTGCTATTATTTTAACGATTGAACCCACTCTGGAAGGCGCACCCCGATGACGACGACGGTAAAATTTCGGAGGCCAAAACCCACCTGTCCGAGCTGCTGGCCCGCGTTGAAGCCGGCGGGGACCGGGGTAGTGATCCGGTGGCGCATTATTTTTAGGCAGTTCGCGATAATCTGTTTCCGGCCAGGACTGGGAGTAATTGCCTTGGCTGCCTGAACCGCGCCGCGATATTCTCCGGCAGCGAGATTTCCGTGGCGTCATCCCCCACTCCGTGGGGCGCGGGACAATTGTCGCGATAGAGTCCATCGCTGGCTTTGGGCAGATTCAGCTATTGGTCGCCGCGCTGCAGATTAAATTTCGTTAATTGCGAGCGCGTCGATGCTGCTGCAGAGCACGTTGGAGTCGGTAAGAGCCCGCGGATCTAATAGCGACGGCGCCAGCTGGAGCCAATCGGGTTGCGCTGGCAACTGGATACCGTTTACGTCGCCGCGAAGGCGCCCAGCAACTCATCGACGGTTTGCCGCATGCCAGTAGTGAGTTGGCGCCCTCGTTGCCAGAACACCACGTAGTGATAGACAGCGCCAGGTTCGAACGGCCTGAACTCCAGCCCGAATTGCCGATATTCGCGTGCAATTAGGCTATTGATAATCGAAATCCCGACGCCGGCCGCGACGAAGCCTACGTCATGGCCGTTCGCGTCGTATTCAACGGCGAGGTCCGGTTCTACGCCCCTGTACCGCAAGGCATTGATATTCATCTGATGAGCCGCAAGCTGGGGTTCTATATCCACCAATGCCTCATCGATTATGTCCTCTGGCGTGATCACGTCTTTGACGGCCAGCCGATGCCCCGCCTGGAACAGGCAGACGTTCCTGGCCGTCGCGGCTGGTGCCCATTCGAAGGCACGCTCATCGAGCGGCAGGCGCGAAACTCCCAGATCCGCCCGGCCGTTTAGAACGTGCTCTGCGATCTGCTGGTAGCTGCCGGATCTGATCTGAAACGACAGGGCATTGCTCCTACGGACGGCTTGGACGGCCCGGGGGATGGCATTCAAACAGAAAACGCCCGGAGCAGCCAAACTCAATGAGCCTGCCTCTTCGTTGCGAATTGCAGCGATCGACTTTTCGATCCGGTCGACGCTGTGCAGGGCGCCTTCGACGCTGCGCAAAAGATCCCAGGCACGATCGGTCGGTACCAGCCGATTGTTGTCTCGCGCAAACAACGCGAGATCAACCTCCAGCTCAAGCTGCCTGATCTGCTGACTGACGGCCGGCTGGGTGATCTTGAGGATCTTTGCGGCATGCCGTTCCGATCCTGCGCGTAAGACCTCCCGAAAAATCTGTAGCTGCCGGATCGTCACGCCCGTCGTGGTTTTGCCGACCATATTTTCGGTCCTTTGGTTTTGACCGGCCAGAGCCACATCGCCGTCAAAGAGAGGTTCTGGGAGGGTACGGGAAACGACATATAAGCTGCGCTTATGGCAATTAAGAACACCTTATAAATTGACGGCAAATTGTCAAAGTATAAATCTCGGGTGAACGCGAATATTACTTGGGATTATAGGTATAAATAATGCCATCTCCGGTAGTGTGAAGCGCTTTTTGATGGGAAACCGTACATAAGGCGACCTTATTCCGGGATATCCGGATAAGGCGGAGAGGACGTGCGTGCTCAGCTTTGCACTTCAATTCTTCAATGGTCTCCAGATCACAGTTTTAGTGGCGCTCGTAAGCGGCGCGCTGGGATCACTTCTTGGTCTGCTTGTCGCCATGGTCAAACTGTCAAAGCTGGGTGTCTCAGCCCTCCTTGGTCAGGGATACACGACGATCGTGCGCGGCCTGCCCGAACTGCTCGTCATTCTCGTCGTCTATTTCGGGGGAACTGCGGCCATCACGGCGCTGACGGGCCGCTATGTCGAAATCAATGCCTTTGCAGCCGGTGTAGCCGCGCTGATGATCGTCTTTGGTGCATATTGTGCGGAGATTTTCCGCGGTGCGATCATGAGTGTTCCGCGAGGACAGGCGGAGGCCGCGCGCAGTCTGGGCCTGAAACCATGGCAGACCTGGTTGTTCGTTATCCTGCCGCAGATGATGCGTGTCGCCCTGCCCGCTTACGGCAATCTTTGGGTTTCCCTCGTGAAGGATACATCTCTCGTCTCTGTCATCGGGCTTAGCGACGTCATGCGTGTGGCTTTCATCGGTGCGGGATCGATGAGGGCGCCGCTCACATTCTATCTGGTGGCCTCGGCACTCTATCTCGCCCTCACCAGCCTGTCGCTCGCGTCGTTTCGTGCGCTCGAGCGGCGCATCCAGATTCCCAGTCACTGAGGGATCACAGCCATGGACATCAAGCTGATCATCGAAAGCATGTCCGTGCTGGCGCACGGTGTTTTCCTCACCCTTTCCGTGACACTTCTATCGCTCGCGGTCAGCTTCATACTGTCGGTGCCGCTCAGCCTTCTCAGAGCATCCTCGAACAGGGCCCTCTCGAGATTGGTGCTGGCGTATACCTATGTGTTTCGCGGCACTCCATTGCTCGTGCAGCTGTTCCTGGTCTATTACGGTCTCAGCCAACTGACGGTCGTCCGTCACAGTATCTTCTGGCCGTTGCTGCGTGAACCGTTCTGGTGCGCGGTTGCGGCCTTTTCCTTGAACAGCACCGCTTATACGACCGAAGTATTCAAGGCGGGGATTCTAGCTGTCCCCCGCGGGATCATCGAAGCCGCGCAGGCACTCGGCCTGTCGAGACTGATGCAGATACGGCTGATCATATTCCCTTTGGCGTTCAGGACGGTGCTTCCCTCCTACGCGAACGAAGTCATCGGCATGGTCAAGGCGAGCTCGCTGGCAAGCACCGTCACCCTCCTGGAGATCACGGGACTGGCCCGCCGGATGATCTCGGAGACATTCGCTCCCTACGAGGTCTTCCTGGCGGCGGGTCTTCTTTATCTGCTCCTAAACTTCATCGTTTCGGCATTCTTTCGAATGCTGGAGACGCATCTCGCGCAATCGCCCACCAGCAATTCAAGGAACGTCACAGCCAGTCCAATGGCTTCGAGGCTCTGGGGCTTTCGAAAATTCATGGACAAACGAGCCCACGCAAAACCGGGCGATCAACCGTCCACCAACCTGCTATAAAAAGGGAAACAGCAAATGCTCAAATCCGTGCTCCTAGCATCGCTCATCGCTCTCACGGGCCAGACCGCCGTCCAAGCCATGGATCGCAAAGTGCTGACGATTGCGACCGAAGGCGCCTCTCCGCCTTGGGACATGATCGATACGGAAGGAAAGCTGGTCGGCTACGATATAGACGTCGGAACAGAATTATGCCGACGCATCCCGGTCGAATGTAAGTTCGTCGCTCAGGACTGGGACGGGATCATCCCGGCGCTGACCGTCGGCAAGTTCGACGCGATCATGTCCGGCATGGCGATCACGGAAAAACGCAGGAGATCGATCGCTTTTTCGCGACCCTATGCCGGCGGCTTCAATCAGCTGGTGATGCGAAAGGACCTGCAGCTCCCGGCAACCGATACCAAGACGAAAATCAACCTTACAAGCATTGGCGCCGAGCAGCTGGCGATCCTCGGGCAGCTCCAATCGGCGCTTTCCGGCAAGACTTTGGGTGTCCTGAGGTCCTCCAATTCCGAAGCCGTCCTCAACGAGCTCTTCGGCAAAGTTGCAACGATCCGGAGCTACGACACCCAGGACAATCTCCATCTGGATCTCGCCGCAGGCCGTATCGATGGCGGCCTTGCAGATTATTTCACATGGAAGACGTTTCTTGATGGTAAGGATGGCGAGACAGCAGCTTTCTACGGTCCGGAACTATCAGGCGGACTGTGGGGACCAGGCGTCGGGGTCGGCATCCGCAAGGAAGACACCGATCTGGTCGCGGCCTTCGACAAGGCCATCGAAGACGGCATAAGAGACGGAACGCTGAAGGCGCTTAGCCTGAAATGGTTCGGGATCGATATCTCCCCACCCGCGGCGCCGTGAACCGCCGCCACGCTTGACTGGATGACTAGATCTCGCCAGCCGCCAACCACCGGAACCGGCGAGCTCCCGGTTGAATTCCAATTGAACGTCGCAGGTAGACCGATGCCCTTCCCTTTTACCGTTGCCATAACCGGCCAGTCGCTCATCCATCACGACGTCAGAACTTGCCGCGATCCCGGCTTTCTGCAAATCGTCGACGTCCTGAAAAGGGCCGATGTCGCCTTCACCAACTTCGAAGGCACCATTCTCGGGCGGCACGGTGGCTCTCCCATGAAAGGTTCATATTTCGGGTGTTCCGAGCCCTTTGTGCTGGATGCCCTGAAACAAACTGGCTTCAACGTCCTGGCGCTCGCTAACAACCATGCTTTCGATCTCGGCCCACCAGGTATCATGTCTACCCTTGAGGAGGTTCGTAACCGCGGTTTCCTCCACGCCGGTATTGGTCTTGACCGCGATGATGCCGCAACCCCGGGCGTGGCCGCCTTCGGCAACCGGCATATAGCCTTGGTGGCCATGGATGCCGGCCCTGGACCTCGAAATATGTATGCCGAGAACGCGAGCAACCGCCGTCCGTCCAGACCCGGTGTGAACCAATTGGACGTGACCAGGATCTTCGAGGCGGATCAAGCCATATTCGACATGCTGGAAACCATCCAGGCGACGTTTCAAAGCTCCAGGTTGGAACGGGCAAATTATGCCCAGCCCGATGATCCTCCGGTCCTAGACGATGACAAGGAAGTCGATTTCTACGGCACCATTTTCCGACGCTCCAACACCAATCGGCGTGTTATCGCGGTTGATTCTGAAAGTGCTTCAATCCAGCTGACGGCAATTGCGCAGGCCAGCTCTCGCGGGCAATTCGTTATCGCCTATCTGCACCATCATCACTGGGAGCCGAACTGGCGCGACGTGCCGGACTGGGTCAGGGCATTCGCCCATGCCTGTATTGACGCCGGCGCCGGCGCTTTCGTCAGCCATGGAACACCGGTCCTGCAGCCGATCGAGATCTACAAACGCGCGCCAGTCTTCTTCGGTCTTGGGAATTTCTTCTTCCACACGGAAAAGGGTGAAACGGAATGGAGTTCGCCGGATGTCTGGAAGAGCGTGGTCGCTACATGCATTTTCGACACGACAGGATCCTTGAAAATCGAGCTTCTCCCCATCGTGCTCGGCGGAGAACAGATCGACCAGCTAGATTTCCATCAGCGCCATGTGCCGATTGCGGCGTTGGGAAAGACGGGAGAGGAGATCATCGATGATCTCGCCAGGCGTTCGGCCGAGTTTGGCACGTTCATCGAGCGCGACGGCCCCTTGGGCAGAATTGATGTTGCCTGAGGCAGGCACAGAACATGGGGCTGCCTGCGAGAAATTAGCCGGCATCACCGAACTATCAATCTTCCTCGGCTTTATCCTCGTCTCCGGCGATTGCCCTGATTACGGCCAGAGTGCGGGTCCTCAGTTTTGGCGGAAGACGAAGTATCTCCTCGACGAAGCGGCGTCCTTCCGCGGTGGCGAGATAAGCGATGCGCTCATCTGCCTCGGGTGCGATAGTTGCCCCCTCCTCTGTACCTGGTTCCGGCAGCCCATCGAAGAAGCAGCCCACTGGCACATTCAGACCGCTGGCAATTTCATAGAGCATCGACGCGCTGATGCGGTTCTTGCCACTCTCATATTTCTGGACCTGCTGGTAGCTCAGGCCAACTTTCTGGCCGAGTTCGGTTTGGGACAGGTTGGAATGAACCCGCCTGATGCGAAGCTGCTGGCCCACATGAATATCGACCGGGTGCGTCGCTTGGTCGCCGTCGTCTCCAGCCCGAAACGCGTTGCGCTGAGAGGTGCTCGCGAACCGCTTTGCTACTCGAACATGCATTGCTGTGTATCCCCACGTAAGAGTGTCGGATGGATTGCAGTGCGATCACGTCTTGCGCCCGGAACGAAGTGATTGCGGCCGCACATCTTTTGGGTCGATCTCCACAAATAAGTCAGAAACACCTACGGATAAGACTTTTGCGAAGGCTTCCAAGGTCGCAACCGTTACGTTTTCTCTGCCTCTTTCCACCCGCCCAACGTAAGAACGATCAATTTCGGACTCCAATGCTAAACGCTCTTGGGAGAGGCCTCTATCCACTCGCAGTCGCCTTAGATTCCAGCCGATCGTCCGCCGCACGTCCATCATGCAACAAATGCATGTTGGCGGCTCGGCAATCGACGGACTGATAGTCCCTAATGAATTCTAGCCAGCACGAAATTTGCCGAAAATTGCACTATGCCTAGGTTTCGTGATCGCCGCGGGTCGCCTCCGGAATATCTGAATTTAAGATAACTGAAAATCAGATATAACGAAAGAGCCCATCTCAATCGGTGGTGGGTGAATACGTGGCGAAGACACTCGGCACGGAACGACATAAAGCGCTCATCGCGCTGTTGATTGAAAAGCGCGAAGCCGCCGGCTTGACGCAGATTGAGCTTGCAGAGAAGCTTGGAGAATATCAATCTTTCGTGGCTCGCCTGGAAAGCGGCCAGCGTAGAGTTGACGTCATCGAATTTCTGGAATTGTCGGAAATTCTAGGTTTTGATCCTTACAATGCATTACGGATCATATCCCGCATCGATTAGGGCTTCTTGGCACAACGACATACGCTACGAAAACGCCCACTCTGGATCGCTCACGTCCACGAGCCCTTCATCATGACGGGTCTTGAAATTGGCCCATAAGGGATCGCCGACGAAACTCTCGAGGGCACCGCAGGCTTCCTCCAGTGGCAGACTTCCATATTTCCTGAGCACTGCCTGAATATTGCCCGGCCCCAGCATTTCGAGCTCCGAGAAAGGTTCGGCATCCGCTAGCAGCACGCGATGCCCCCAGATACCGGGTTTTCGGTCGGCGGCGATCGCGGTGCGCAATTCGAAATCTCCACTCGTTGCGAGCGCATGGCAAAAGACATAGCGCATGAGAGGGTAGTACACCGTGTGCCGACTGCCGCCGAGGACACGTACGCCCGGTAAAATCGCTGTGACGATGAACATCAAGTACAGGTTCGGGATGATCTTGCGCGCCTGCAGCGCCTCGATCACGGCATCCGCAGCGAATTCGAGCGAGAAATCCTCCGCTCCTCTCGCCTCAAGCCGGGAACCGTTCAGCCGCAACGGAAAGAGGTGGCCGCGATCGCTGCCCCAAAACAGGTCCGTGGTGTTCTTGAGCCAGCCCTGCCAATGACTGTCGGCAAGAGCCTTGGTGGAGGACAGCAGACAAGGCACAAACCCACCTTTCCCAAACAGATGTCGGGCGAGCCAGGACGATTTATCCTGAAGATGCTCGACCACGAGGTCGGCCACATCCTCATCATCGATTTGCAGGAAATCGATGCCCGGATCGAAATACCGCTCCCAAAGGGATGCATTGGCCTGCTTGATTGCCAGCGCAGCCGACGAAAATTCGCCTTGCGGCAGTTCGGAGCGCAGCCGCGCGACCAGATCGCTGTCCCCATCGGCGCGGTCGACGTTTGTGAGGGCGAAGCGATAGGGGCCATTTTGCGCGAGAACGCTATAGGGGATCATCTGGCTCCGGCTTAGCCCAAAAACGTTGATCGCATCGCCATCGAGTTTTAGCCAACCTGGCCCCTTTCGACCCCTCTCGACGAATTTGACTGTCGATACTGCATAAGAGACATAGGCCAAACGGCGATGCGCGTTCAGCCCCATCAAGCTGAAGAGATGCGTGTAATAGGCGTCCGGCTCGATCAACAAATGCAGGTGCGGGCCGGCTTGCATGACAGGAGCATTGGCGATCTGCGCCGCAATGTAACTGGCCCGGTGGTCCGGAAAACCCGCATTCCTGGCCGCCCTGCGGATACACCGCTGAAGGAGCAACATCGCGTGGCGCCGGGCCTCACAGCTGCTTGCAGGCGGCTCGGCATGGAAGACGGCTCGAGCATAATCCGTCAGGCTCCGTTGCCGGAAATCGGCAATCCACGGAAACAGTGTACCGACCAATTCCAACAAGTCATGCTTCGAAACCGCCGGAATTTCAGCCTCTGGAGGCCCGGTCATAACGGCATGCCCCGATGTGATGAGGCTCTGTTTTTCACCAATTGAAGACCGTAGCCGGCAGCGATGACGGCGATCATTCCGCTTCCAAATGCAAGGAATACCGCCGACGGCGTTAGCGCATCTCCGGATATAGCGAGCCCCGCATAGACAAGCAGGCTGAAGCCCATACAGGCGACGTGCACCCAACCTTTCGCTCGTCCGAGCCTCGCGCTTGATACGAGCCTTTGTATCTCGACATCGATCAGTACCCGTGAAAGGTTATAACCGGCGCCAAGAAGCGCCATCAAGACGATCGCAATGTCCAGATTCCGCGTTGGATAGAATGCTGCCACGGCCAAGCCCGACAAAAGGACGATGATCGGAGTAACCCGGCCATCGACCTTGGCGAACCGCCTGAGGGTGAGGATCAGCATGCTGATGATCGCGCCGGCTGCCCAACAAAATTCCAATATGCCAAACAGCAGCGAGGTCCCCTGAAGTTCCTCGAGCACAAATTTTGATATGAGCGCGCTGATCAGCATACCCATCACGTAGATCAACACATAGTTGAGAACAAGACGCGCCGGCACGCGGCTTGTCTCCTCGCCTTCGGACGCTTCCCGAACAGCTTGCGCCAGGTGGTGATGATCGTACGGCAGGATTCGATAGCGGATCGCGGTCCGGAACATGCTGAGCGCCGAAATCGCGAATGTGCCGGTGGCAAAGAGGAAGCATGCCGTTCCGGGCTTGGCGCTCAGCAGCCATCCGGTCGCTATCGCCGCCAGCATGTTGCCCGCCTGCATAGCGACATAAGCCAGTGAATTGAAGGCCATCAGGCTCTCAGGTCGCGCAATCGACGGCACCATTCCCGAGGAGGCCGTAAGATACAGCCGATCGGCCACCCCAAAGAAAATCACCGAGCCATAAAGGACGTAGTCCGGCTCTTGCAGGACGAGCGCAGCAGATGTCATCAGCAAAATCGCGATCCTGATCCAGTCGCTTACTAAGGAGAGACTCCTGCGATCGAAGCGATCGACGAGGTATCCGGCCGGCGCACTTGCCACAAACTCAGAGATGCTGCCGAGAGCCAGAAACAAAGCAATGGAGCCAGCATTGCTGCCCGACGCGGCCAGCATCCAAATCGCACCGACATAGTAGGTGTTGCGGCCAATTGCAGCAAAGAAGACGCTCAGCAGAAAGAAGCTTCGCACCGAGCGAAATCCGGCTCGATCCGGAGCGAGGTTCGGTGCAATATTGGCATCTTGATTCATCTGGGTGCCGCCGAAATGGAGACGCAGAGCTTGCGTGGCGGTGAGGCTAAAGGATGAAGCGAGATCCCACTTTCAAAATCCTGCTGTAATCCCCTCGACGCCGTGACGGTCTTATGTCTTCCAGTCGGCTCTGTATTGCCGTGGCGTGACGCCGATCGCACGATGGAAAGCTGCCGCGAGATGGCTGGGGCTGGAGAAGCCGCACGCATAGGCGATCTCGGTTATCGGGCGGCTGGAGCAGCGGAGCATTTCGCTTGCCCGGTCAACCCGTCTTCGAATGATGAACGCGTGTGGCGAAAAACCCGTCGAAAGCCGAAACGCTTTCGACAGGTAATGCTCGCTCAAACCCGCCTCGTGAGCAAGTTCGGCCAAGCTCAAGGAACCGTCCAGCGAGGCGTCTATCCTACCGATCACGCGTTTCAGGACCGCAGGCGCCAGCCCGCCTTTGACGTAATGTCGCCTCTGGCCCGAGCCGCGGAACAGCCGCCCGAAAATCGTTCGCGCATGGTCCTCGACGATCATATGACTCAAGGCATCGCTCTGGCCGATTTCCGAGCGGATGCTGCGGGCAGCATATTGAATTGATGTATCCTCAAAACCGATTTTCGGCATGAGCTGGTCAAGATCCGCTCCGGGTACATTTTCAAACTGATCCAGGATGAATTTCTTGCCAATGGTGATGAACAGGTAGGAGGCCGCCGGATCGCCGTCGTCCCAGCCGCTCCAATTATGGTCTGCCGGAATGAATGAGAGCGATCCGGCCGACCTCTGCGTAAATGCGACCCTGCGGCCATCCACATAATCTTCGCCCGCTCTTGCAGCGCCAAGCATGTTCAGGAGGATCGCATGATTCTCCGCGGTAAGGTTTGTTTCCTGCCGCCCTACACCGCTCCTGCGCACGACGTCCGCGCGCACGGATCGCCAGCTCTCATGCTCATGGGCAATTGCGGTGTGTGCTGCGCGTCTGATGACATCAGGGGCAAACGCTACAGGACCGACCATTCATAACTCCTTCAATTCATAGACTCACGAACCCCCGTTCACCGGCCGCATTCTTTTCTACAAACTATGGCGGGATTTCCATCTGATGGCTGCAACGCAGAATTTCATGACAGCTTTTTGAAAGAATAACCGGATTGTGACGGCTGCAGGAGCGACCGCCTGCAATTGTGCCCCGGCACGATGCTTGTTCTCCCATCGAACGGCAGACATCAATCTTGGCAACGGGAGCATCGATGCGTGTCGAACCACGGGAGCACGACATGCGGGACTTCTCCTCATTTTTCGAAGAATGCGAACGGGCTCCGCGGTTGAACGAACTCGCCAGCTTCTTTGGGGCGACGGCCGCCGGCCGGTCGGGAACCCCGATCAAGCAGCCGCATGTGGACCGGAGACTGCTGGGCGATGATAAGCTTCTCGACCGCTTCATCCTCCTTCACGAACGGCGCCGCGGACCTTTCGACCAACATTACCATGCAAGCATTCCCTACCGGCTCGAAGAGGAATGCCGTCTCGGACACGCAATTCTGCGATATTGTCAGGGCATGTCCGGACCGCTCAGCGTTTATTCGCTGGGCACAGCGGAAGGGACTATGGCGCGGACGATCTCTGAGTTGGCCGAAGGCCGTGTCGAAAGCCTGTCATGCAGTCCCAACGTCGAAAACTATCGAAGCTTCATGGCTTACGGCGATCCTCCGCATGCGACGTTCTTTCACGGCCCCTTCCATCACCTGCAGAAAGATCTGCTGCGAACGCGACGGGATCTCATCAAGTTTGCTTCGGGTTTCGACATCATTTTCGAGGATACGACATTCCAGATGTATTCACCGAACCGGCCCGAACAGATCGAATTCGTCTCGCAGCATCTGAAGAATGATGGCCTGTTCCTCTTCGTCGAAAAGTTCAAAAATCCTGACATCGACGAATATCTGCGCCGCGAATTGCAGAAGGATCACGGCTTCAAGGCCCGTTTCTTCGGCTCGACCGACATCATGGCAAAAAAGGCGGCAGTGCTCACCGCCATGAATCGGAACGAGGTCACGCTTACCGAGATGTCGGATGCCGTCAAGCGCCGTTTTCAGCACTGCTTTGTGACATGGAACAGCGGGAATTTCTGCACACTCGTCGCGAGCAACAGCCAATCAAACGTCGAACGCTTCATGTCGGGCCTGATTAAACCAGCGATCCCCACAGAATATGTCTATGAAACCCTTCCCTTTCTTCTCTTCAATGACGAAGTGGCGGGAGCAAGAGATCCAGGAACTGATTCATCCAGAGATAGTGCCAATCGCAATGATTTATCGAGAGATTGGCGATGTTGACGTGATGCGCATTCACCTGCGTGGCGAAACGTGATGAGCTCGGCGTGTCGACGGTTAACAAGCATTGCCGATGTGCTGCAGGTTTTCGAGATTTCGCCGTGCGTGCTCGCCCGGGTGCGTCTGAACTCAAAGATTTTTGAACCGCTCCCCACACTACACCCGACTCGTTTCCGAGAACGAAGATTGATGACGGGGCTACACGAGGTCGACCGAAAAGGATTTCAAATGCACCGATACGTTGCCCAAACCTTTGTCGCGGTCGCCAACGCGCCATGTGTTGCGGAGGCGATCTGCACGCGGATCCGCGAATTCTGTGGTGCAATCGTCACCGAGGGACCTGACCGGCTGCTGACTTTTGAGGACGGACGCGCGATCATCAGATTAACCGGCGACGGTCTGTTCTTTCAGGTTTCCGCTCGGAACCTCGTTACCGTCTATGGGATTCGGACGCTCATCGAGGGCAACTTGTGGAAATTCGCGTCCAGTTCTGCGAGATCAATCGAGTGGTTTCCTGCAGACGCAGCCCCATTTCCGCAGTCGACAAGCGTTTGACCTACGTGCGCTATGCATATGGACTCGGTTGCCCGCTCTGCGCAGCATGAAGCTGAAGGCTTTCCCTTATATTGTCTTCTATCTTGAGCACGCGCCGACTACGTCGACGTCTGGCGTGTCTGCATGCTAAGCGCGACATTCCCGCGTGACTGCAAGATCCCGAAGCGTCTGCGTAGCATGGCATGCTGCGTGGGGTGGAGGGGACCTCCGAACGAAGGGGTCGGCTGCTGGAAGAGCAGGTTAATCCGAGCGTTGACATCGATATCCTGAGCGAGCCGTTGCTACCGAGGCAAAGACCCGCGATAACGCACTTATTTCACGCGCCATCGTATGTCTGCTCAACGCCAACCCATTCGGATGGTCGGCCCGGTGGAATCCTTGGCTTCTTCGATGGACTTCAAAGATCGATTCCTCGGCCGCGGTTGCGGCTGCGTTGGTGCCGTTCCGCAATAATCTTCTCGCTGCTCTCCGAGCGAACCGTCTGCTGCAGAACTTTCAGCTTATCCCGCATCGCCTCGAAAGCGCTGCGCTGCGCTGACGGAATGTGGTTGATGAGATCCTTCTCTTGCCGGAGAACGGCACTACGGCCGAAGCGCTCGTCGAGCGCCGTGCTGACTGCGGCAAACTCCCGGCGAATGCTGGCATCGAGAACAGCGGCTGATGGCCTCAGCTTACGACCGCTGCTCTTGGCCTCGGCGGTCAGCCGCAGGAGCGCTTCTTCGGCCATCCGCGACAGGCCGGGGATGGCAACCGCCATGCGCCGCCGCTCCTCGGCAATCGCCTGGCGTTCGGCGTCGAGGGTGCCGGCATAGGTCCCACCGAGAGAACGCAGGCGCGCGGCCGCCTCGGGCACAGCCTGCACCGCCTCTTTTCGCTCCCGGCCGGAAGCCAGCATCCGATCCACGAGACGATCAGAGCCGCGCAAGGCGCCGTAGGCGGCGGGATCATTGATCACCGCGGCGGCGATGCGGTCGGCAGCAAAGCCTTTGACGAGCAGCTCTTCGATCTTGTCGACAGCGCCGACCGGATCGCGCCAGATCGTTGGTGCGACGGCGGCCAGCGCCGCTCGCTGCTGGCGATAACGAGGGCCGGCGAGCGCGCGAGATCTCGCCTCCTCGTCGACCGAAGTCTTGAACTCGGTGACTGCGGCCAGCATGGGGACGTTCTCCTTCCGCGGATCGGCACTGGCAGCCGCGACCACCTTCGAGCGGTCCTGGCGCTCGGCGAGATGCTGCGCCTCGGCAAAACGTTTGACGGCCTCAAACAGGTGGATCAGCTTCTCGCGCTCGCCGACCATCACGTCGTCCGGCATGCGCTCGGCCATATTACGTTCGGCGACCGCATCCGCCTTTGCGGTGAAGGCGCTCCAGCCAAAGCGCGCAGACAGCGCTTCGCTGACCGCCTTGATCTCCTGCACGACCCTGCGGTCCTTCGCGGCAAGGGCAAAGGCGGTCTTATAAGCATCGTCCCCGCCCCTGTTGCGCACCGCCTCGATTTCCATGAGACGCGCCATCGCACCTTCGGAAAGTGCCGGGATCGACAATGACATATGTGCGCGACGCGCCTGCTCACGGATTTCGAACCGTTCGGCGCTCCGGCGGAACTCGGTCGCATGGGCGCGGGCCAGGGGAAGCAATTCTGTCACAGCCGCCAGGGCGACATTCCGCTCGTCACGCGCTGAGCGTCCGTCGACGATGAGCTCGGAGCCGCGCAGGCGGCCAAGCCGATTGGGGCTCACGGCAAGATCGTCGGCGAGCCTGCGGGGTTCGATGCCGGCATCTGAAGCACGCGCATTCAGGGCGACAAGTGCCTCATTCGGATCGCGGTAGATCTTCTCCAGCAACGGTCGCAGCAGCGCTTCCCGATCCTTCCACCGTGGCGAGGCAAGCTGTGCCCGTCGCGCATCTTCTTCCACGCTCCAGGCAAAGACGGTGGCGGGCGCGAGCAGATACCCGCGGCCAGCATCCTCGTCCGAGACTGTTTTCCTTTCGCTGCGCTCTTCATTGTAGGAGACACGTCGTTCCCGCTCGATCGCAAAGCCGAGCGCAATGCTCGCCCTCTCCCAAAGCTTCGCCACCTGCTCGCGCTTCTCGGCAATCCACGACAGCTGACGTCCAACGCCCTCCTCCATCCCGGCCGCAGCAAGCGAGAGATGATCGAGCCAACGGCGGCGGGCGAAGTCTTCCGCCTGCGCCCGATACCCAGCCTCGCTCTCAAAATCGAGCGTCGTCGTCTTGGCGCCGGAGCGCGACAACCGCTCGACGAGCGGCTTGAACAGATCCGGCCGATGACTTTCCCGCTCGATGCGGTCCTGGCGCGCTTCAGCGGTTTCGATCTGCCTGGCCGTCCAGACATTGCGGTCGACCTCCCGCTCCTGGGAACGCTTCTGACCGGTCTCTTCATCGACAATGGCAATCTGGACCTTGACCCGTTCCACGCCGTCCTTGCGCAAGGCGACGGTATCGCCTTCAGAGATGCCACCCTCTTCGAGCGCCTTCGGCAGGCTCACGCCCCACAGCCGATGGATATTGCCATCGTCGGTCCTGATGTCGGCGTAGGGGCTGTCGTCGGCATCCTCATCATCAGGCCGGAACTTGGCCTCTCCGGTTTCGACAAGCTCGCCGGTCACGCCGGCGGCATGATCGACACGCGGTTTGCGTCCCCATTCCGGTCTTGGCTCAAAATCCTCGCTTGCCGCATAAAGATCGACGCGATCGCGATGCCTCGTCATCGCCACATAGGTCAGGTGTTGGTCCATCATGGCGGTCGCAAGCACCAAGGTGCGCTCGACAGTGGTGCCCTGGGCTTTGTGGATCGTTGCGGCATAGCCGTGATCGACATTGCGATAGCTGTCTTCGCTGAAGACGACGTTATGGCCGTTGTCGAGACGAACCGAGATCAGCGCTTCGCCGCGTTTGTCGCCGGTGGAGATGACCGTGCCGAGCATGCCGTTCTTGACGTATTGCGGACCATAACTCCTGGCCCGCGGCTCGAGAAAGCGGGCGTTCTCCAAAAAGATGATGCGATCGCCGACGGCGAACTCCCGCGCCCCGCGTGCCGTCTGGAAGGTGCGGCTGTCGGAAAGCGCACCATCGCCGGCCATCACCGCACGCAGCGCCTCGTTCAGCTTGCCGACATCGTCATTGGTATGGGCAAGCACAAGCAGTTCGTCACCGCGCAGCCGACCATCCCTGCCCTCGGAAACGGATCGAACGATTGCCTCTCTGCGCGCCTGGCTCCAGTCGCCGACAATCCGCCCGATGATGTCCTCTCGCGTCTCTGCCTCGACCAGATGACCCTGCTCGGCATAGACGTCGAGGGCTTTGCCAGTCTCGCCGCGTGCAAAGAGCCGCGAGGCTTCCCGTGCCCACGTTTCACGCTGGCGGCGCACGCCGGCAAGTTCGGCAAAACCGATGCGTTCGCTGATCGCCCGAAAGGCTGCACCCGCCTGGATC
>NZ_NWSZ01000054.1:0-14240 GCF_002531885.1 Rhizobium sp. L9
GTTGTGGCGGACACGGCCGCCGTGCTGCTTCCGCCACGATACCTGCGCATAATCCCAAGCTTCGCATAATTGCGATTATGCAAATCTCTGCATAATCGAAAGAACTGGTTGTTCGCTGGATCGGACAAGGGCGGCGATCGCGCCGCCGCCATTCTGTCGCTGATCGAATCCGCGAAGCTCAACGGTCTCGATCCCAAGGCCTATCTTCGCGATATCCTCACGCGCATCGCGACCATCGGCTTGTCGCTTACCGAGCTTCTTGATGTCGATATGAATCATCTCGCCGGGAGCCTGGCGTTCATAACGACGCACAGGCTCGGCCGGCTCGATATCCTTGAGGCGGGAGAGGCCTGCGCGCTTGAGAACCCGGCTCACCGTCGCTGCAGATACACCGGTTTCGATCGCGATGTGCTTGCCAGTCAGGCGCTGGCGGCGAAGCGTAATGATGCGCTCCGCCAGCGCCCGACTGGTGTTCCGGGGCATGCATGAGGTCAGGAGGAACGATCGAGCATCGCCTCTCGACCACCGGCCTTGAAACGCTCGACCCAGCGGGCGACGATCTTGGCCGCCACGCCATAGGTCTGTGCTGCGTGAGCCTGGGTCAGATGCCCCTCGATAACAGCAAGGGCCATTTCCTCCCGGCGCAACGGCGTCAGTCGGGCATTCTTATGAATGTTCATTCGCCGCGATTCTTCCGACGAGAGGTGTGGTAGCCCGCTCCGAATGGACGCCCCCCGAAAGCTCACACCTAGCTGCCCGCTCAAGACGGCTTTTCCCGAGATGGAGCTGACGATGCAGCTAATCCGGGAGGCGGCGCAGAAGAGGCCGCTAAGCACCTGGAATCGACTATCTAATCCGGTTACAGCGAGCGTCGTTCAGGATCACCATGTGTGTGCGCTCGCCCTCGAACCCAATGCCGGTGACCACGATACGGTCGCGAGTGATAGAGGCGATTCTAGCTCTTCGCATCCCATACTCTCTGGCATGATCCAATGCAACTTCTGGGTCACAAGGTCCCAGTCTTGGGTTGCGGCGATCAACGCGCTGCCGGCCTCGCCGCCCCTCGCGACCCCCGTCCCAATTGCGGCCGCGATCCCAATCGCTGTCGCGATCCCGATCCCCGTCGTATTCGCGATATCCACGCGGTCCCACATAGATCTCGAAATCCTGAGCCTGGGCAACAGCTCCGAAAACCGTGAGGCACACGGAAACTGTGAGAAGTGCTTTCTTTGCGAACATGGCCTTGCGTAGCCTCCAGTTTGTCTTTCATCCCCAATCTTGCCTTTAGGTCCTTGAATAGAATCTGAACGGCCTCTGTAAAGCTTTTCGCAACGCGGGTCTGGTGTCGCATCGGTCGAAGATCACCTTGCGCTGGGTCAAATGACATCATTACTTATGATGTCAGATGGTTAGTTTCGCTCATATGGCGCCAACTTAAAAAATCATGCTCGATTTTAGACCAAGGCAGCCCCAGACGAACAAGCGTAAATGCGGTACCCGACCCACACAGGAGAGTATCCCGGCGGTCGCCTAAATGCTCCGTCTTCTCTTTTTTCAACATGACCTGATGTGGTGGACGGCCTCCGCTCCCGGCATCGCAATGTGCCAAAGTGTGGCTGTCGAAGTCACATAAGGGAGAGCCGTCCACGGAGAAGATTACCACAATTGGTTTGGATATCGCCAAGCATGTATTTCAGGTTCACGGGATCAATGGTGCCGGCGCGACGGTGAGCCGCCGCCGGCTGCGCCGCGACGATGTCGTTGGGTTCTTCAAGGCATTGCCGCCATGCCTGATCGGAATCGACGCATGCGCGACTGGACACCACTGGGCTCGGGTTCTTATGGCGCTGGGTCACGAGGTTCGGCTGATGCCGGCGTCTTACGTCAAGCCATACGTGAAGCGGCAGGAGAACGACGCGACAGATGCCGAGGCGATTTGCGAGGCGGTGACGCGGCCGACGATGCGCTTCGTTCCAGTGAAGAGCGAGGAGCAACAGGGTGTGCTGATGCTGCATCGGGTCCGCGAGCTTTTGATCCGGCAGCGGACAATGCTGGTGAACGCCTTGCGTGGCCACTTGGCGGAGTTCGGCATCGTAACGCGACAGGGCATCGCCGGCGTCGGAATGCTGATCGCGTTGGTCGACGACGATGATCACGATCTCATCCCGCCGCTTGCGCGGTCCGCGCTTCTTCCGCTGATCGGGCAGTTGCGGGAGCTGCACGAGAAGATCAGCGAGCTGGATCGCCAAATTCATGCTTGGCATCGCTCGAACGAACTGAGCCGCCGCCTTGAGACGATCCCTGGAATTGGCCCGATCACTGCCAGCGCAATTGCCGCGACGGTGACCGACGCGTCGCTCTTCAAATCCGGCCGACAATTGGCGGCATGGATAGGCCTGGTGCCGCGGCAGAACTCATCGGGTGGCAAGGACCGCCTCGGAAGGATCAGCAAACAAGGCGATCCCTATCTCCGCCGGCTTCTCGTTGTGGGCGCGCACGCGGTGCTTCGTTTCAGCGGCAAGGCTAAAGTTGCACCGACGCGTTGGGCCGCCGAACTTCTGGTGAAGAAGCCGTACAACGTCGTCGCTGTTGCTTTGGCCAACAAGATGGCGCGGATCGTCTGGGCGTTGATGACGACGGGCAGGCGCTTTGAGGCGACCGCCGCCCTTTGAATGCTCACAGAGAATGCAGAAATTGGTGAGGTGCTGATGGCGTGATGGCGAACGGTCGAGCCGGGATCGGACAAACCCGATCAGTGGGTGCCGCTTGAAAGCGCGTTGACCTGTCTGGGATCCGATCAGCGGACTACATCAGGGCCAGCGGCATGAACGCGCCGCAATCAAAGGCCGTATACATGCCTGCACCCGACCAATCTGCCGGAAACACCAAACTGCCCCTTGCCACGCGGAGGCCGTCCATACATGCCACTGAACTTTCATCCAGCGGCGATTAGAGCCTCGGCGGTTTTCATTACGCCACTTGGCGCGGTGGGAGCAACCGGCGGAAACGCGTAGCTTTCATCTTGCGCAGCGTTGGAGCCGGTTGCGGCGATGGCTCCGGCATAGCGTGCCGGGGTATGATATCCGAGCGATGAGTGCGGCCGGGAATGGTTATAATCGTCTGCCCATTCGGCGAGGGCGCTGCGGGCATGATCGAGACCGAAGAACAGGCTTTCGTTCAGCAGCTCGTCGCGCATCCGTCCGTTGAAGGACTCGATATAACCGTTCTGCATGGGCTTTCCCGGTGCGATGTAGTGCCACTCGACCTTGTGCTCCTTTGACCAGGCGAGGATCGCGTTCGACGTGAACTCCGTGCCATGGTCGGAGACAATCATGCCGGGCTTGCCGCGCCGCTCGAGGAGCGCCGTCAATTCGCGAGCAACACGACGGCCGGAGATCGAGGTGTCGGGGATCGCTGCCAGGCATTCGCGCGTCACGTCATCGACGATGTTGAGCACGCGAAATCTTCTTCCGCAGGCGAACTGATCATGGACGAAATCAGGCGACCAGCGGGCATTCGCCTTCGCTTCGACCAGTATCGGCGCACGCGTGCCGACGGCACGCCGTCTGGCTTTCCGCTTGCGAACCGAAAGCCCTTCCTCGCGATACAGCCGATAGATGCGGTTGACGCCGGACGGCTCTCCATCCCGCTTGAGCAGGACGAACAGCCGCCGGTAGCCGAAACGCCGTCGCTCGTTGGCGAGGTCGCGCAGTCTTGCCCGCAGTTCGACCTCCGGCGGTCGGCTCGGCCGATAGCGCACCATCTTCCGATCAGCGGATATGATCTGGCAGGCTCGTCGCTCCGAGAGACCCATGACGGTCTTCAGATGCGCGACGGCGTCACGCTTGGCGACAGGCCCTACCATTTTTTTGCAAGAAGCTCGCGGAGTGCGGCGGCATCCAGCATCTGCTCGGCGAGCAGCTTCTTCAGCTTGGCGTTCTCTTCTTCGAGAGCCTTCAGACGCTTCGCCTCGGAAACCTCCATGCCGCCGTATTTGGCTTTCCAGTTGTAAAATGTCGCGTCCGAAATTCCGTGCTTGCGGCAGAGCTCGGCCACCTTCGCGCCCGCCTCCTGCTCCTTCAGCACCGCAATAATCTGCTCTTCCGTATATCTCTGCTTCTTCATGCGTCCGTCCTTCAATAGGCCGGACTCTAATCCAATCTGGAGGAAATTACCCGTGGCAGGTCAAACAGTCCGTATCAGATGGCGAAAGACCGTTGAGCCGCTGGCCTGAAACGCTCAATCAGCAAACGCCTCGCGGCGCAACGCCCGCAGGCCTTGGTTCTTATTTTCGGCAGGCACTAACTGGAGCAGAGCCGACCGGCTTGTTGAGAATGGTTGAGATCAGTGTGTAGTAGAATATCTGCTCTTGATTGCGGGTGAGGTCAGGTTTTGACTGCGTCCAATACTGACGCGTAGCAGCATCAACATCGGCCAAACCTAGTTGGATAGCAGTCGAAAGATTTTCATAGTTCGCATTACGTACGGCGTCAGGCTGAACAAAGATATCGAAGATTGCCCCGGCGATAATTAGGAGCGGTAGCAAAAAAACGGTTTGCCTTCGCTGACCAAAGAAGTCGCAAGCTTTATAGGCCAACCCCGCAAAGATCACAGCCAAGAACAATGAGCCATAACGAGTGTGGAGTTGCCAGAATATGTATCTTCCAGAGAACTGATCGACGAGCCCGTGACCGACCGCCGCGTGCAAAACTGGCATCGACGCCAGCCACACCGCAATTATGGTGAATATGTCCAATACTTCGGTTGTGAGCGCAATGCCAGTTACCCGACTCACGCGGTAGGACATCCGTTCGTATAGGCGGATTCTGCTTGAGGTAAAGGCAACGACGACAAGAATGACGATAAGCGCCGCGAGATTGGTGACGCCCACGATGCTGGTAAGCTCCTCCCTGGCGAAAATGCAGAGGATATTGGCGCCAACGAACACCAATGTGATGCGGTCGCTGAAAATTGCCGGTCTGACGAGTGCATCGATGCCGAGAAACGTTAGGATAATCAGTGTTGCATTGCTCTGGTGGATAAAGCACAGCAGGAAAATGGCGCCGTAGAAAATGCGAAAGCTTCCCTGCCATCTCCACACACAAGCGACCAAAAGCAAGAAGGCAGATACGCCGCGAGGAGCGAAGTGGAATATATTGAAATAGCTAGGCGCAGAAAGAACAAACTTTAGGGAAAGGAGCGGGTCGCCGACTGTCAGTCGGTCGGCCTTTTGGTAGAACGCAGCAAGGGCCGCACATGCTACCAGAGACGCTGCAACGGCAATCGTTCTCCTTCCGCCGCCTCTACCTGCAGCAACCACAAGGATAGCCAAGTTCACGATGAATACCTGTGTCCACCGAAAAGCTGAAATGAAAGCGTCAGCACCGAAGGCCAGTTCGGAATTTGGCAGGAGTTTGAGCCGGAACAACCCGCCCCAGATAGCAGAAATAAGTGTGTAGTTGCTGATGTAGTTATATCGTAAGATCATCCGGGAAGCGAAGCTCGCTTCAGTATCCCCGGCGTCGTTGATCGAAACGCAGGAGAGGAGGGTGTTATATGTGGATTTGAACGTATCAGGCGCCGCTGCAGTCAAACCTGAGATCACGTAGTATAAATTGTCGTCGTCCAGCCGAAAGGTGGTCAGAAAATTGAGAGTCGCAAAATACGCCGCGAAAGTTAAGAGGCCGAGCGTTAATGCAACTCGGACGAACTTATTTTCGCAGGCGGCGTGGGTGGGGCGGTCCACCTGATCTTGTGCGTGGTTCAACGGACTATTCCGGCCGCTGCAAAACAGCTACGAGACTGAGGCCTGGTCCCGGCAGTATGCTGTCGACTGCGGCTATCAAGGGTATGAGCAGATTAATCAACTTAAGCTGACTGCTTTTGAATGTCTTTGAGAAATTACTTTTGTTGTTTTTCTTGCGCTTGTATACCATGGACCCAATTACGTTGATGTGTCGCAGGAGGCACACCTCGAAACCTGAGGAAGCCGCAAGCGCTCTCAGCATCTTTTCTTCATATCTGCGGTAATGGCCTGAGGCGACATCGATCTGACTGTAGAGGGCTTCCTGCGCGGGTACTTTTATCAACGCATGGCCGCCGGGTTTGAGTTTCGAGTGGACCTTTCTGAGAAATGCCAGGTCATCTTCAAAGTGCTCTACTACGTCCATCATTACGATCGCGTCCGCGCCACCATCCAGTTCTTCCCAGTCGCCCAGCAGGTCGACATCTAAAGTTTCTACATCGGTATATTGAGATTTCAATACACGCAGCAGATCGGGATCGTGATCTACGGCAATGACTTTCGAGGTTTGATCGATATATGTTCCAATCCCGTACCCGGCGCCAGCGGCAAGCTCCACAACCTTGCCTCGCAAATATGGTTTCAGCGCAGAGTAGGTCCATTTGTAATAATTCGGTAGCAGGGCCATTTTGCCCTGTGCAGAAACATATGATGCATTGCTCGCGGTGAAATCGGTCTGGTTTGTGGGCGTCACGTCTGTCTACCTTCTCTCGAGCAGCGGATGATTATCGCCGCGATTCGGACGTGTAAATATGAGATACTTCTGCACCGCGAATTTCGCAGCGAACGAGCATACTAGCGTGATGATTAAAGCGACCGCGTAGTTGGTGCCCAGTTTTGTCAGGAGCAAAAACCCCCAGAACTCCGCAAGACGAAAAAGGCCAGTAGATATAAGAAAGCCAATAAGCTGTCGCTTGATTACCCCGTCGCTCCTGAACACGAACAGGCGGATTGAGACAAAGTTGAGTGCGAAGGCGCAGATGAGACCGATGCCAACCGATGACGTATCCGCTAGCCCAACTATCTCGTGAAGGGCGACCGGCAACCCGAAGGATATCGCGGCGCTGGCCATGGTGGCGAGTCCATAGCGAATCAATTCTTCGAGCCGGCGCCATTGGTGCAGTGCACCCGCCTTTCTCCTGCTTGATCTGCTCGACACCATCGCGTCTCCAATCGCTAACGAAGTCACCGTTAGCAGTTGAGCCTATTATCATCAATCGCTATAGGATGGCGCCCACAGTTTGAGCGAGAGAGAAGACTTTGGAACAGAAGAAGCTCGTCGTGATAGTCCCCGCTTATAATGAAGCGGCATCCATCGATTCTACGGTGCGAGGGCTTCAGACATGTGCCCCCGCATTGCGAGATCTTGGAATCGCCCTTGCCATATTCGTCATCGATGACGGTTCGGGGGATTCGACTGGAGCGATTGCGACGGGCGCTGGGGCAGACAGAGTAATCCGCCACGCAAAAAATCGCGGATTGGGCGCCGCAGTCCGCACCGGCCTTCGAGCCGCCAAGGCAGCCGACAGCGATATCGCTGTTAAGTTCGACGCCGACCTGCAACACGACCCGCTGGATATTGTTGCATTGATTCAGCCGATATTACGTGACGAGGTGGACGTCGTTTACGGCGATCGATTTGAACAAATTTCTTACCGCATGCCTATCGTGAGGCGCATCGGCAACAAGGTGTTCACGTGGCTTATGAGGACTTTGACTCGCTGGGACGTAACAGACAGCCAACCAGGGATATTTGCCGTCAACAGCGAATATCTCGGTGTCTTCCGTTTGCCGGGAGACTACAACTACACCCAACAGATCTTGCTCGACGCCTATCACAAGGGGATGCGGTTCGCTCAAGTCCCCGTTCAATTCAAAGTGAGGAAAACAGGGAAGTCGTTCGTTTCGCTTCGATATCCGGTCAAGGTTCTGCCGCAGTTGGTCATGGTCCTTATCGGGGTTGCTCCACTTAAAATCTTCGGCACAATCGGATTGTTCTTTCTCTTGATTGCTGGCGTGGTTTCGGTGTCGCAATTCACTGATTACCTCCTTTCCGCGGCTTCGAAGCCGATTGAAAATGTGAATCTGGTTCTGGGGTTGCTGTTTTTTGGTCTGCAGTCTTTGTTCTTTGGACTCTTGGCTGCGCTTATCAATGAGAGAAACGGCTAATGAGGGTCACCGTTTGCGAGGAGTAATACCGTAGAGGTTCTCGTTGCGTTGTTGCGCTGTAGCGCGCCCGCGCTCGGCCGTGCAGCACAAACAGTGTTCTCGACGCGAACGCCAGGTCGTTGCGGAAGAGCGCATGGCAATTGCCAATCCAGGCCTGTCGAAAGCGGCAGAAGAAGCGCTCGCATGGCTGACTGAAGTGGCAAGCGACAAAAGCCGTCGGCCAGACGCGTCGGCTGCTTCTCTCAATCCGGTGATCTACGCAGAGCTCGCGGCCATCGGACAACCGCTCGACGAGCGCGTTGACATGATGCCGTCATTGAGGCCCGAGCCAGTTGAGGCACACGCGGCGACTTTAGGTCTGAAACGATTTTGTTGACATCGACACGTTGTGTGATTGGATCATGAGCGACATGGAGCTTCCGACTGGTGCAGCCGTTGAGCCTATCCCACTAGATCGCTTTCGGGAATTGATTTCCGTGCATAGAAAGATGACGTGACAAATGGCAAAGACCGCGCTTATTACTGGGGTGACTGGTCAGGACGGTGCCTATCTGGCCGAATTGCTTCTGGACAAAGGCTATATAGTGCACGGCATCAAGCGGAGATCATCGTCTTTCAACACCGGCCGCATCGAGCACATCTATCAGGATCCGCACGAAACTCATCCGCGCTTCATCCTCCACTACGGCGATATGATCGACTCGACCAACCTCCTGCGGATCGTGCAGCAGACACAGCCCGATGAAATCTACAACCTTGCCGCACAAAGCCATGTTGGCGTCAGTTTCGAAACACCGGAATATACAGCCGATGCCGATGGTATCGGGACGTTGAGGTTGCTCGAGGCTATCCGCATCCTGGGTCTTGAGAAAAAAAGCCGGTTCTACCAGGCATCGACATCGGAACTCTATGGTCTCGTGCAGCAAGTGCCACAGAACGAGAAGACGCCGTTTTATCCGCGTTCTCCCTATGCCGCAGCTAAGCTCTATGCCTACTGGATCGTCGTGAATTATCGCGAGGCCTACGGCATGCACGCGTCCAACGGCATTCTGTTCAACCATGAAAGCCCGCTTCGCGGCGAGACCTTCGTCACGCGCAAGATCACCATGGCCGTGGCTGCCATCAGCCTCGGCCTTCAAGACAAGCTGTTCCTTGGAAACCTTGAAGCCCAGCGTGACTGGGGTCATGCGCGCGAATATGTCGAGGGCATGTGGCTCATGCTGCAGCAGGACAAGCCGGAAGACTATGTCTTGGCGACGGGTGAGACGACGCGTGTCCGCCAGTTCGTCGAGTGGGCCTTCGCCGACGTCGGCATCGCTTTGGAATGGAAGGGGTCCGGCGTCGACGAAAAGGGTTATGACTCCGCCTCCGGTAGGTGCCTTGTGGAAATCGATCCGCGGTATTTCCGCCCGACGGAAGTAGACCTTTTGCTTGGCGACCCGACCAAGGCACGTCAGAATCTTGGCTGGCACCACAAGACGCCCGTTCGTGAGCTCGCCGCTGAGATGGTGCGGGAGGATATCAAGCACTGGAAGGCTCAAGGCAGCCGGAAAGAGGTCTGAGTGTACGATCTATCCAACAAGAAGATCTGGGTTGCCGGTCATCGGGGAATGGTCGGCAGTGCTCTCGTGCGAAGGCTCCAATCCGAAGATTGCAGCGTCGTCACGGCCACGCGCGCCGAGGTCGACTTGCAGCGCCAGGGCGAGGTTGAGAAATTTGTTGACGCAAGCCGCCCTGACGCGATTATTCTCGCCGCTGCTAAGGTTGGCGGCATCCTCGCGAATGACCGTTATCCCGCAGAATTCATCTCCGACAATCTGATCATTGAAGCCAACATCTTCGAAGCCGCCCACCGCGGTGGCGTGGACCGGCTTCTCTTTCTGGGCTCAAGCTGCATTTATCCGAAGCTCGCTCCGCAGCCGATTCCCGAAGAGGCTCTGTTGACCGGTCCGCTCGAGCCGACCAACGAATGGTACGCGATCGCCAAGATCGCCGGTATTAAGCTCGCGGAAGCCTATCGCAAGCAATATGGCCGGGACTACATTTCGGCCATGCCGACCAATCTGTATGGCCCCGGCGATAATTTCGACCTGAACTCCAGTCATGTGCTGCCTGCGCTCCTCCGCAAGGCGCATGTGGCGAAACTGCGCAAAGACCCGCAAATTGTCGTCTGGGGCACGGGAACTCCCCGCCGCGAGTTTCTTCACGTCGACGACTGCGCCGACGCCCTGGTGTTTCTGCTCAAAACATATTCGGGCGCGCAGCACGTCAATGTCGGCTCGGGCACCGATCTCGAAATTATCGAGTTGACGCGTCTGGTCTGCCGCGTTGTCGGCTACAAGGGGGAGATCATTCATGATCTTTCGAAGCCCGACGGCACGCCGCGAAAGCTGATGAGCAACAAGAAGCTGCAGGACATGGGCTGGAAACCGCGCATTTCGCTTGAGGACGGCATTAGAGCCACTTACGCTTGGTTTCTGCAGTTCGAAAATGGAGCCGATCCCGCGGCCTGATACTGGGCCGGCGAGGACCGGCATTTTGCTGTTCCTCATCGTAGTTAGCGGCATGGAGGCTCGCCAGCCTTCATTGCATCATTGCGTCCAGGCTATCCTGTGAATCTAACACAACGCGGCAGCAGGGCGAAGAATGTGGCCAATGACCTGTCCGCTTTTGTCGTAGCAGGCGGCGATGCGCGCAACTGCTCCAGTCCGCTTAACATTCGCTCCTGTCCCTGTGAGTTCAAACATCATCGCCGGGCTGCCGGCGGCCGCGGGACAGCTCTGCCATTGCGGCGGGGGAACCCGATAGGGTTAGCGCGGTGGGTATTGTAGGGAGGACGAATATACGCATAATTTCCGCGGCTGGCACTGCTAGGAAAGATCAGTCGATAGTCTTGGGGGATTCAATGGAAACGATCATCGAGGACGCCCATGCTGGCGCCGTGTCGCCCGAACTCGTGGTCGATGCACTGTTTGCATGCCGAAAGACGGCAGCTATCAGGGCGGCCATCGAGCTTGATCTCTTTACTCATATCGGTGAGGGAAAAACGGCAGCAGTGCTGGCGTCGGCAACAAGCGCCTCGGAGCGCGGGGTGCGCATCCTCTGCGATTACCTCGTGGTGCATGGCTTCTTGATCAAGGAGGGCGGACAGTACCGAATGACGCCCTCGACCAGAATGTTCCTCGACCGCAATTCGCCGGCCTATATGGGCTCTGCCGTCGAGTTCACCGCCGCACCCGAAGTACTGGATAATTTTCTTCGCGACCCGGCTGCGGTCGTGCGAAACGGCGGTTCGGCGGGCCTTGCGAACATGTCGCCCGACAACCCCGTCTGGTTGAAGTTTGCGCGCGGCATGGGCTCCTTCACCGGGCTCAGCGCCAAAATACTGGCCGGCGAAATATCCAGTTGGCCAAGGCCTCCAAAAAAGGTGTTGGACATCGCGGCAGGTCCGGGACTCTTCGGAATCGAAATTGCCAAGACCGTTCCAGCGGCGGAGATCGTCGCCGTCGACTGGGGCGCCGTCCTGGTGCTGTCGAGGCAGAATGCGGAAAAATCAGGCGTGGCGGACCGCTATCGGGCGATCGCCGGTAGCGCCTTCGACGTCGACTGGGGCTCCGGTTATGATCTCGTCCTGCTTCCGAATTTCCTGCACCATTTCGATTTGCCGACATGTGCTGAGCTGTTGCGAAAGATCACCGCGAGCCTTGCAGAAGATGGTCGGATCGTCGCGGTCGATTTCGTGCCGAATGAAGACGGCGTCTCACCACCTTTCCCCGCGGCTTTCTCCTGGGAGATGCTCGCCAGCACACCGGCGGGCCAGGCTTATAGGCAAAGCGAGCTGACTGAGATGGCAAAACTGGCCGGCCTCGCCCGCGTCACGGTCAAATCGATGCCGCCAACCCCGGCAAGCCTCATTCTCTTTGAATAGCCATTTCGCTGCAATCTTGTAAGCGGTGTTTTGACCCCACCTTCCGGATCAGCGCGTGATTGTTGATGTTGTTGCCGAACGAGGCTTCGACATATGACGATTACAGGGTTTACGCATGGCGCCAGTGCAGACGTGCCGGTGCAACGGTTTGAGGTTTTTACGGGAACTGGCCGTCGCCGCGACTGGAGCGACGAGGAGAAAGACCGAATTGTGGCCGAGAGCTATAGCGGCGAGGTGTCGGTCAGTGCTGTTGCGCGTCGGCACGGGTTGTCTCCCGGACAATTGTTTACCTGGCGTCGGCAGGCGCGAATTCAGGCGCAGCAAGACTCGCCGCCGATGTTTGTGGCAGCAGTAATTGATCGTCCGGTAGAGCCGTCTCCGACACTGCGAAAGACGATTACGAGGAGCGCACTTCCAGTTGCGGCAATCGAGCTGGAGGTTGGCGGCGCGGTCGTCAGGATCGCCTCTGGCACGGACAGCGCGACAATTGCTGCTGTGATCCAGGCGTTGAAGGCTCCGTCGTGATTGGTCCGTCCGGTGCGGTAAAGGTGATGATCGCCACCAAGCCCGTCGACTTCCGCAAAGGCGCTGACGGATTGGCGGCGCTCGTGAAAGCCGAGATGGGTGCTGACCCATTCTCTGGCACGATCTACGTGTTCCGGGCCAAACGAACGGACCGGATCAAGCTGGTCTTCTGGGACGGTAGCGGCGTGTGCCTGGTTGCCAAGCGGCTTGAGGATGGCGAGTTCCATTGGCCTCGAATGCAGGACGGCGCGATGCATCTGACGGCCGCCCAGTTCTCGGCTCTGTTCGAGGGATTGGACTGGAAACGCGTGCATACGCCGAGCGAAACGCGCACCCCGATAAAGGCTGGATAGCGGCCGCGACCAATTGAATCATCATCATCCTGCCTCTCGTTCTGAGCTGCAAAATATGCTGTTCTCGATCCATGACGATAACGGCGGACGAGCTTCCGGATGACCTGAACGCGCTGAAAGCGATGGTGCTTTCGCGCGAGGCGGAGAATGCCCGCCTGCGCCAGATCATCAAGGAATTGCAGCGCCACCGGTTCGGTCGCCGTGCCGAGACGCTTCCCGAGGACCAGCTTCTGCTTGGGCTTGAAGAGGCCGAGCAAGTCGAGGCTGCCGGTCTGGAAGACAATGAGCAAGCCTCCCCTGCTGTTCGACAGGCGCAGGTCGCCAAACGGCGCACGAACAGAGGTTCGCTGCCAGCCCATCTGCCGCGCATCGAGATCGTGGTTGATATTGATGACCATGCCTGCCCCTGCTGCCGCAATGACCTGCATCGGATCGGCGAAGACGTCAGCGAGAAGCTCGACGTTGTGCCCGCCCAGTTCCGCGTGCTTGTGCTGCGCCGCCCGAAGTATGCTTGCCGGGCTTGCGAAGAAGTCGTGGTCCAGGCTCCGGCCCCGGCAAGACTGATTGAAGGCGGCATTCCGACCGAGGCCACCGTCGCCCAGGTGCTGGTCTCCAAATATGCTGACCACCTGCCACTGTATCGCCAGGCGCAAATCTATAAGCGTCAAGGCATCGACCTCGACCGCTCGACGCTCGCCGACTGGGTTGGTCGCGCCGCCTGGCATCTGCGTCCTGTCCATCAACGGCTACTCGATCATTTGAAGTCATCGTCGAAGCTCTTCGCCGACGAGACGACAGCTCCCGTGCTCGACCCGGGTCGTGGCAAGACCAAGACCGGGCAGCTTTGGGCCTATGCGCGGGACGACCGCCCTTGGCAAGGAACTGACCCGCCCGGCGTCGCCTATATCTATGCCCCGGATCGCAAAGGCGAGCGACCGATGGCCCATCTCGACGGCTTCGCCGGCATCCTGCAGGTCGACGGCTACAGTGGATATCGCCCACTCGCGGCAAAGAACACCGTGTCACTGGCATTCTGCTGGTCTCACGTTCGACGCCGCTTCTATGAACTCGCCGCCGCCGGTCCAGCACCCATTGCGAGCGAGGCGATCAAACGCATCGCCGAACTTTATAAGATTGAAGACGAGATACGTGGCCTCACACACGAGGAGCGTAGCGCCACGCGCCAAGAGAAGAGCCGACCGATCACAGATAGCCTCGCTCCCTGGCTGCGCGAACAACTCGGCCTCATCAGTCAGAAGACGAAGCTCGCCGAAGCAATCCGCTATGCCTTGTCACGCTGGGATGGCTTGACCCGGTTCATCGACGATGGCCGGATCGAGATCGACTCCAATACCGTCGAGCGATCCATCAGGCCAATTGCGCTCAATCGCAATTATGCGAAGCTTGGGATTATGCGCAGGTATCGTGGCGGAAGCAGCACGGCGGCCGTGTCCGCCACAAC
>NZ_NWSZ01000055.1:0-10997 GCF_002531885.1 Rhizobium sp. L9
CACGGATACAGAAGCTCGCGAACCTCGGTCCCGTGGGTGTTCTGTCGTCGTGTTGTACAATGAGGAAAGACCTCATGGTGCGATCGGCAACAAGGCGCCGATCTCGTTGGTGAATTCGGGAGGCGCAACCAGCCCGCCTCCCTGAATGAAGCCGGAAAACTCTAGCATCCGGTGGTCCAACGTTTGGGAGCGGTTCAAGACCGCCGAGGCTCTAATCGCCGTCAGCGGCAGGTCAGGATCGAAAGCTTCAACATTTTTCGATTGGGAGCTGGGTGCGATTGTCTCCAGTTTTCGGATCCGTTGTCCTGCTGATAGTCGCGGTCGACCTAGCGGTGCAAGTGATGCCATCACGACACCGTCTGTCGGCTTTGTCTGATCGGCGACATTAGGTTTGTTTGGCAGTTTCCTGTGGTGGTTCGGAGTAACTTTCTGAAACCCAACCAAAAAGATCTTTCCTTCGGCTCGATCGGCCCACATGGCACGGGTTTTGAAGATTGCCATGCGAGGCGGCGCGAGCTGCCTGCCTTTTACTCAGCGATGGATGGAACGAAAGAAGGAAGGCGATATGGTAGATTTGCGTCAAATCGCATTTTACGGCAAAGGGGGGATCGGCAAGTCCACCACCTCCCAAAATACGCTCGCAGCGCTTGTCGACCTCGGGCAGAAGATCCTGATCGTCGGATGCGACCCGAAAGCCGACTCCACCCGGCTGATCCTGAACGCCAAAGCACAGGACACGGTTCTTCATCTGGCGGCGCAGGAAGGTTCGGTGGAAGACCTTGAGCTCGAGGACGTGCTCAAGGCCGGCTACAAAGGCATCAAGTGCGTGGAGTCCGGCGGTCCGGAACCGGGCGTCGGCTGCGCCGGGCGCGGCGTCATCACCTCGATCAATTTCCTCGAAGAGAACGGTGCTTATGACGATGTCGACTACGTCTCCTATGACGTGCTCGGCGATGTGGTGTGCGGTGGCTTCGCGATGCCGATCCGTGAGAACAAGGCCCAGGAGATCTACATCGTGATGTCCGGCGAGATGATGGCGCTCTATGCCGCCAACAACATCGCCAAGGGCATCCTGAAATATGCCCATTCCGGCGGCGTGCGGCTCGGCGGCCTGATCTGTAACGAGCGCCAGACGGACCGCGAGCTCGACCTCTCCGAGGCGCTGGCTGCCAGGCTCAATTCCAAGCTCATCCACTTTGTGCCGCGTGACAACATCGTCCAGCACGCCGAGCTCAGGAAGATGACGGTGATCCAGTACGCGCCGGACTCCAAGCAGGCCGGGGAATATCGGGCGCTAGCCGAGAAGATCCATGCCAATTCGGGCCAAGGGACCATTCCGACCCCGATTACCATGGAAGAGCTCGAAGACATGCTGCTCGACTTCGGCATCATGAAGAGCGACGAGCAGATGCTGGCCGAATTACAGGCCAAGGAGTCAGCGGTGGTTGCGGCTCAATAACTGCCGCTGTCGACAGGACGCGCTGGCCCTTGAGCCAGCGCGTCCTTCCACGAAAGACGCTTCGGCGACGACGACCTAACCCGAACCTTGAAAGGGGGCAGGGGCCCATGAGCCTTGATTACGAGAATGACAGCGTTTTGCATGAAAAGCTCATTGCGGAAGTGTTAGCGCAATATCCAGACAAGGCGGCGAAGCGCCGCAAGAAGCACCTCAGCGTCGCAACGAGCCGCGACGAGCCTGGCGATGAGCCGAAGGCCCTTTCCGAATGCGACGTCAAATCGAACATCAAGTCCATTCCGGGCGTGATGACGATCCGCGGCTGCGCCTATGCCGGCTCCAAAGGCGTGGTATGGGGGCCGGTCAAGGACATGGTCCACATCTCGCACGGGCCGGTCGGTTGCGGTCATTATTCCTGGTCGCAACGCCGCAACTACTACGTCGGCCTGACGGGCATCGACACGTTCGTGACGCTGCAGTTCACCTCAGACTTCCAGGAAAAGGACATCGTGTTCGGCGGCGACAAGAAGCTTGAACAGGTCATCGACGAGATCGAGGAGCTTTTCCCCCTCAACAACGGCATCAGCGTGCAGTCGGAATGCCCGATCGGGCTGATTGGCGACGACATTGAGGCGGTGTCGCGCAAGAAGGCCAAGGAGCACGAAAAGACGATCGTGCCGGTGCGCTGCGAGGGCTTCCGCGGCGTCTCGCAATCGCTCGGCCATCACATCGCCAACGACGCCATCCGTGACTGGGTTTTCGACAAGAACGAAGTCGAGTTTGAGACCGGCCCTTACGATGTCAACGTCGTCGGCGACTACAATATCGGTGGCGACGCGTGGGCTACGCGCATTCTATTGGAGGAGGTGGGGCTGCGCGTGGTCGGCAACTGGTCGGGTGATGCCACGCTCGCTGAGGTCGAGCGCGCGCCAAAGGCCAAGCTGAACCTCATCCACTGCTACCGCTCGATGAACTACATCTGTCGGCACATGGAGGAAAAATACGGCATCCCGTGGATGGAATACAATTTCTTTGGTCCGTCCCAGATCGAAACCTCCCTGCGCGAAATAGCCAAGCACTTCGGTCCGGAAATCGTCGACAAGACCGAGGCTGTCATCACCAAGTACCGGCCCCTGGTCGATGCTGTCGTCGACAAGTACCGGCCGCGCCTCGAAGGCAAGACGGTGATGCTCTATGTCGGCGGCCTGCGTCCTCGCCACGTCATCACGGCCTATGAGGACCTCGGCATGCGGATCGTCGGCACCGGCTACGAGTTCGCCCACAACGACGACTATCAGCGCACCGGCCATTATGTGAACAAGGGTACGCTGATCTATGACGACGTGACCGGTTACGAGCTGGAAAAGTTCATCGAAGGCATCCGCCCCGACCTTGTTGGGTCCGGCATTAAAGAGAAGTATCCGGTGCAGAAGATGGGCATCCCCTTCCGCCAGATGCACTCCTGGGATTATTCCGGCCCGTATCACGGCTATGACGGCTTCGCCATATTCGCCCGCGACATGGATCTGGCCATCAATAATCCGGTGTGGGATCTCTACGACGTCCCCTGGAAAAAAGAGGCCGCGCCAGCTGAGGCGGTTGCGGCCGAATGAGAGCCTGGCCTGTCTTGGGAAGGGGCAGGCCAGGCTCTTCCCATCGGACTTGATCCGCACTCGTGACAGATGACATCCCATTGCCGCCACCGGTGCGGCGCGATGAAAAGAAAGGTGCTTACTATGCCGCAGTCGGCGGAAAAAGTTCTCGACCATGCTCCCCTGTTCCGCGAGCCGGAATACAGGCAGATGCTCGCCGAGAAGAAAGCCAATTTCGAATGCCCCCACCCGGATCAGGTCGTTGCCGATCAAAACGACTTCACGAAGACCTGGGAGTATCGCGAAAAGAACCTGGGCCGCGAAGCCCTGGTCGTGAACCCGGCCAAAGCCTGCCAGCCGCTCGGTGCCGTCTTCGCAGCCGCAGGCTTTGAGCAAACGATGTCCTTCGTCCATGGCAGCCAGGGCTGCGTCGCTTATTACCGTTCGCATCTGTCGCGTCACTTCAAGGAGCCTTCATCGGCGGTCTCGTCCTCGATGACGGAGGACGCGGCAGTGTTCGGCGGGTTGAAGAACATGGTCGACGGGCTCGCCAATACATACAAGCTCTACGATCCGAAGATGATCGCCGTCTCGACCACCTGCATGGCCGAAGTCATTGGAGACGACCTCCACGGCTTCATCGAAAACGCAAAGAACGAAGGGTCGGTCCCGCACGACTTCGATGTTCCTTTCGCCCACACGCCTGCCTTCGTCGGCAGCCACGTCGATGGCTATGACGGCATGATCAAGGGCATTCTGGAGAACTTCTGGAAAGGCAACGAGCGGAAGGAGGTTGCTCAAGCCATCAACATCATTCCCGGCTTCGACGGCTTCTGCGTCGGCAACAACCGCGAACTGAAGCGCCTGCTCGACATGATGGGCGTATCCTACATCTTCATCCAGGATGCCTCCGACCAGTTCGACACGCCGTCTGACGGTACGTACCGCATGTATGACGGCGGCACGAAGATCGAGGACTTGAAAACGGCGTTGAATGCCGAAGCGACCCTGTCGCTGCAGCACTATAACACGCGCAAAACGCTGGAATATTGCAAGGAGGTCGGTCAGGTTACGGCTTCGTTCCATTATCCGCTGGGTGTTCAGGCGACCGACGAATTCCTGATGAAGGTCTCGGAGATTACCGGCAAGGAAATTCCTCCGACAATCGGCCTGGAACGCGGCCGTCTCGTCGACGCTATGGCAGATAGCCAAGCCTGGCTGCACGGGAAGAAATACGCGATCTACGGCGATCCTGACTTCGTCTACGCCGTTGCCCGGTTCGTCTTGGAAACCGGCGGTGAGCCGACCCACTGCCTTGCTACCAACGGCACGTCGGCCTGGGAAGCCGAGATGAAGGCGTTGCTCGCATCCTCGCCCTTCGGCAAGGATGCCCAGGTCTGGGCGGGCAAGGACCTGTGGGCGTTGCGCTCGCTGCTCTTTACCGAGCCGGTTGATCTTATGATCGGCAATTCCTATGGCAAGTATCTCGAGCGCGACACCGGCACCCCATTGATCCGGCTGACCTTTCCGATATTCGACCGGCACCATCACCACCGTTTCCCGCTCATGGGCTACCAGGGCGGCCTGCGCGTCCTGACGACGATCCTCGACAAGATCTTCGACAAGCTCGATCGCGAGACGAGCGAGCCGGGTGTGACGGACTATTCTTACGACCTGACCCGCTAGGAGCGGCGGCGGTCGGCCTTGTGAGGCCGGCCGCCTTCATCTGAACTTGGAGACCGCAATGCCCTTGCTCAATGCTAAAGTCCAGGATGTCTTTGACGAGCCTGCCTGCGAGAAGAACCGCAGCAAGGATTCCAAGGCGCGCAAAAACGGCTGTTCGAAGCCGCTGATCCCCGGGGCGGCAGCCGGCGGATGCGCTTTCGATGGCGCCAAGATCGTGCTGCAGCCGATCACCGACGTCGCGCACCTGATCCATGGGCCTCTCGGCTGTGAGGGCAATTCCTGGGACAACCGCGGATCGGCTTCCTCAGGTCCAACGCTCTGGCGCACCAGTTTCACGACCGACCTCACTGAAACCGAAGTGGTGATGGGGCACGGCGAGCGGAAACTTTTTAAAGCAATCCGCGAGATCAAGGAGGCCTATGCTCCACCGGCGATTTTCGTCTATTCGACCTGTGTGACAGCATTGATCGGCGACGACATCGAGGCCGTCTGCAAGCGGGCCGCGGAAAAATTCGGCCTTCCGGTGGTGCCGGTCAACGCACCGGGCTTTGCCGGCTCCAAGAACCTTGGCAATAAGCTCGCCGGTGAAGCGTTGCTCGATCATGTGATCGGCAGCGTAGAGCCGAACGACGTGACCGCCTACGACATCAATATCATTGGTGAGTTCAACCTATCCGGCGAGTTTTGGCTGGTAAAGCCGCTTCTTGACCGGCTGGGGATCAGAGTAAGGGCCTGCATTCCAGGAGACGCCCGATATCTTGACATTGCTTCTGCGCATCGCGCCAAGGCGTCCATGTTGGTGTGCTCGACAGCACTCATCAACCTCGCCCGCAAAATGGAGGAGCTCTGGGATATCCCGTTCTTCGAAGGCTCCTTTTACGGAATTACCGACACCTCGGAAGCACTCAGACAGATCGCCAAGCTGCTCGTGATGCAGGGGGCGGATCCCGAAATCCTCGAGCGCACCGAGGCATTGATCGCGGAGGAGGAGGCGATTGCCTGGATGAAACTCGCAGCATATCGACCAAGGCTTGAAGGCAAGCGCGTGTTGCTCAACACCGGCGGCGTCAAGTCCTGGTCGGTTGTCCATGCGCTGATGGAGGTGGGCATCGAGATCGTGGGCACCTCGGTCAAGAAATCCACGCCTGAAGACAAGGAACGTATCAAGCAACTCCTGAAAGACGAAAAACACCTGTTCGAGTCGATGGCGCCGCGCGAGCTTTATAACATGCTCGCCGACGGTAAAGCCGACATCATGTTGTCTGGCGGGCGCACGCAATTCATCGCGCTGAAGGCCAAGACACCTTGGCTCGATATCAACCAGGAACGCCACCACCCCTATGCCGGCTATGACGGCATGGTGGAGCTCGTTCGCCAGATCGATCTTGCTATTCACAATCCGATCTGGATGGAGGTGCGGGAGCCGGCACCGTGGGAATGCCAGCATGCGGTGGAAGAAGAACTGACGAATACCAAGAGCGAGAACGAGACTGGGTACGTCTTGCAAAACTTTGTCGGCGCGGTCGCCGGCAGCTTCGGCAAGCGTTGAGGAAAGCCGATGGTTCAAGTCTTTCCCCAGACCAAATCAGCTGCGGTCAATCCGCTGAAATCGTCGCAGCCGCTCGGCGCCGCGCTCGCCTTTCTTGGCGTCGAGCGTGCCGTGCCGCTGTTCCACGGCAGCCAGGGCTGCACCAGCTTGGCGCTGGTACTTTTAGTCCGGCACTTTAAGGAAGCCATTCCCTTGCAGACAACGGCATTGGACGCAGTGGCGACCATTCTTGGCGGCGCAGGCAATCTGGAAGAGGCGATCCTAAATCTCAAGAGGCGCGCAAAACCCAAGCTGATCGGAATTTGCACGACAGCCCTGGTGGAAACCCGCGGCGAAGATTTCGCAGGCGATCTCGCCAACATCAAGCGGGATCGTGCCGATGAGCTCGCGGGTACGGAGGTTGTGCTGGCGAATACCCCGGATTTCGAGGGAGCGATCGAAGAGGGATGGGCGAAGGCCGTCATCTCTATGGTCGAGCGCATCACCACTCCAGGCGAGCAGAGCCGCCACCAAAAGAAGATTGCGATCCTACCAGGATGGCATCTGACAGTCGCTGACATCGAGCTTCTGCGCGAAACGGTCGAAAGCTTCGGTCTGAAGCCGGTGATCCTGCCGGACATTTCCGGCTCTCTCGACGGCACGGTGCCCGGCGATCGTTGGGTTCCGACCACCTATGGCGGTACTCCCGTCGACGAGATACAAGAGCTTGGCACGGCGGCGCAATGTATCGCGATCGGCGAGCATATGCGCCGCCCCGCAGAGCTACTGCGGACCCGGACGGGAGTCCCTTACGCATTGTTCCAGTCGCTGACAGGATTGAAACGAGCCGACCGGTTCGTCTCGTTTCTTTCTGAGATTTCTGGTGCGCCGGTGCCAGCAAACATCCGCCGTCGCCGAGCACAGCTGCAGGACGCCCTGCTCGACGGACATTTCCATTTCGGAGGCAAGAAAATCGCAATTGCTGTGGAGCCGGACCAGCTCTACCAATTCGCTACCTTCTTCACCGGCATGGGCGCCGAAATCGCGGCAGCGGTCACCACGACCGGCACCTCAAAAATACTCGCGGAAATGCCGGCCGAATCGCTCCAGGTCGGTGATCTTGGCGATCTCGAAGAACTTGCCGTCGGCGCTGATCTTCTCGTCACGCATTCGCATGGACGACAAGCGGCGGAGCGCCTTGGGATTCCGCTCATGCGGGTGGGCTTCCCGATATACGACCGACTCGGCAGCCAGCATAAGCTCACAAGTCTCTATCAGGGAACGCGCGACCTGATCTTCGATGTTTCCAACATCTTCCAGGCCAATCAGCGCGCGCCGTGTCCTGGATCGCTTGATCCCTCCCGCAAAGGAGAACTGCCTAGATGATCGCCGCTCGTCGCCTTTCCCTCGTCCCTGACGGGGTTCACTCGTCAGCTCCAAAACGGAAGGCTGGCGCGTTGCGCGTCGCAATCGCCACTCAAGATATGAAATCTCTCGACGCCCATTTCGGATCGGCAAAACGTTTCGTCGTCTATGATGTGAGTCCCGACGACTGGAAACTGGTGGAAGTCCTGGACTTCGAAGACGTTTCCGACCAGAGCGGAAAGCATCGGAACGAGGACGTCGATCGTATTAACCCGAAGGTGAAGGCGTTGGAAGGTTGTCACTTATTGTTCTGTCTGGCGATCGGTGGGCCATCGGCAGCCCGAGTTGTTTCGGCCAAAATCCACCCAATTAAAGTATCCGATCCTCAACTGATCGAAGATGTTTTGTCGCGAACTCGGGCGATGCTCAGGACTACTCCGCCACCCTGGTTACGCAAGGTGCTAACCGAAGCAGGCGCCATTGAAAAGAAGCCTTTCGATGAGGAGGACTAAGAAATGGGTACATTGACAGGAAGTACGGATGGCCCTGCTGTCAACGAGGATGGGGATCTCGCCACCCCTTTTCTCAGATGCCTGATAAGGCTCATTCGCGCTCAGGATGCCCATGGGGCGTGGGAAGGCAAATCGGACACTGACCTGCTGGCCGACTTCATCCTCACCAAGGAGCAGCGCCGTAAGATCCCGATCATAGGCGATCCGGATCCGTATGTGCTGTGGAGGCTACAGAACTTTTACAGTTGCGTGGGGCTTGTGATCGAAGAGTGCACAGGCCTGTTGGCATCGCCGATCATGACGATCGGCCATGAGGGCTTCGGCCGCTTGCTTTTCACGACTGGACGGTTGGTCGTTCTGTCGAAGACCCTGCGCGATGTCCACCGGTTCGGCTTTGAGACGCTAGGCAAGCTCGCCGCGACCGGCACGAAAATGGTCGATGACGCTATTGAAGTTATCGAAACCTATCCCGACGTGGCGCGGGCATCATGAAATCAATTTTCGAGGAAAGAGATCATGTCAGACATTGTGGAGCAGCTGAAGAAGGTCCGCAAGCTGCAGTCCCGCGCCGCCGCTGCCAAAATCTCAGCATTTGCAATGGCCAGAACGAGAGTTCGATGGTGAGCTCACTGGCATGATCATGGCTCTCAACCACGCGGCGGTTGCCGCCTGAAGAACTGCCAGACTCTCGTTGCCGCAGACGACATTGCTGCGCAATCTCGCGAACAAATCAGGAGAACGGTGTTGCGTTTCACAATCTTTTGCGGCCTCCTGCTGCTCGTCGTCTGGGCGAAGGCACTAACGAGTTACTTCGTCTGGCATTCCATCCACGAAGTCATCGTTGCAATGGTGGCTAGTTTGTTGCTTCTTCAGTGGGCGTATATCGCAAGCCTGCTCTTTTCCATCTGGCAATCCAGCCGTAATTACAGGAGTCGCCAAAGGGCTCGACGATCCGATCATCGCTAGACTAGAACGTGGTGTCAGCCACAGCCTATCATGAGGGCGAAAACCTCGGCGTTCTTTGGAACGCCTCTCATCAAATCAGATCCAACCATGAGTCAACGGAATTCGAACCTGCCGGATGACGTGGATGCGTCGAGAGCCCTATCGCCGCGCAAGCTCTGCAACCTCGGCCGTGCCATGATGACGTGTAACAGGTGGCCTGCTCATGCCCTATCTGTGGTGGCTCCGACTTCATTCGCGGCGGCGAGACCGTCAGCGAAGTGCTGGACTATGTTCATGCTTCCTTCCGTGTCGTGCATCATGTCCAGCCCCGCTTTACCTGCAAAGCAAAATTGGCCCTTGTTTAGATAGTCGAGGCCGCACTGCCAGAACACAGCGAGGCGATTTTGTCTTGTGGCCAGGTATGTGAAAGACGCTCATGCGAGCCCACTGGACAGGAGAGGTCAGCATTTGAATTTAAAAAGGTACCTTGATCCAAAAGTGGATGTGCTCGCTTCAGTAGCTGAATTGGATGGTCTGTACCGCGTCCAGAGGACCATAAAGAAACGTAAGTTATAAGGCTGAGCCTATGAATTTCATGAGAACGGAGCAGGGGCTTCTCTGCGTTTCAATTGCCGTTACCATCCTCCTTGCCTGCATCGGCATTTTGTTCGGGATCATTTCAGGTTCGTTCGCAATCATATTCGATGGTGTCTACGCATTGACGGACGCTGCTATGACTGTCGTAGCTCTGCTTGTTACAAAGCTCATCGCGTCATCCGAAGCGCCCTCCAGCAAAGGAAAACTTATCGAGCATTTCACGATGGGGTTCTGGCATCTTGAGCCCATAGTCTTGGCTCTCAACGGCATTCTCATAACCGGGTCGGCTGTTTACGCACTTGTCAACGCAATCGGCAGCATTTTGCATGGGGGACGTCCGCTCAACTTTAGTCAAGCGATCGTCTACTCCGTCGTAACACTCGGTGTGACAGCCACCATGGGGGTTATTGGTGATCGAGCTAATCGTAAGATCAAATCTGATTTCGTTGCCCTGGATACGAAAGCTTGGCTGATGTCCGCCGGGCTAACGATCGGGTTACTCGTCGCGTTTGCCATCGGATATTTCATTCAGGGGTCTTCTTACGAATGGATCTCGCCGTTTATTGACCCGGTCGCGCTGGCATTAATCTGCATTGTGATCATTCCCATTCCGGCGGGCACGGTTCGGCGAGCGCTCGCCGACATACTGCTTGTTACGCCATTAGATCTCAAACAACAAGTTGACGCGGTCGCCAAAACAATCATCGAACGACATGGATTCATATCCCACCGGGCTTATGTGGCCCGGGTCGGCCGAGGCCGGCAAATCGAGCTACATTTCGTTGTCTCAGAGGACCTCCCGGCGAGGAAATTGCAGGAATGGGATAAGATCCGTGACGAAATCGGGCTCGCGATTGGTAACGAGGGTCCGAGTCGTCGGCTCACCATCGCCTTTACAACCGATCCTGAGTGGGCGGATTAGGATTTTGAACCGAATTTGGAGCCCTGTATCGCAGGCATTCCATAGCGGGCGTGATCCTCGAACCGGATGCATAGCTCGGCGTTTTTTCCAGCCACCATGCGTCAATTTGTAAGCGACAAGCCGTGGCCGTTCAGGCGGCGTAGTTCCATGGCATGAGCGCGTCGATTTCACTGCTGGGCCATCCATTCGCAAGGCGCTCAAGCGTCTGGGTCAACCAAGCTTGCGGATCGACTGCATTCATCTTTGCCGTTTGCAGGAGCGTCGCGATGGTCGCCCAAGTCCGGCCGCCACCGTCGCTTCCAGCGAATAGACTATTTTTTCTCGTGATCGCTTGGGGTCTGATTGCTCGCTCGACTATGTTGGAGTCGAGTTCGATGCGGCCGTCGGTCAGGAA